>JAQWCA010000016.1 GCA_028706065.1 Tepidanaerobacteraceae bacterium | reverse complement strand
TCCATTTGATAACCCTAAAGTGAGACAAGCAATGAATTATGCTATTAATACAGATGAAATTCTTGAGGCAATTTACGGAGGGAATGCTATTAGACTACCAGGTGCTGTGATGCCATATTCATTTGGTGCTAATCCAAACTTAGAACCGTATGAATATAATCCGGAAAAAGCAAAACAACTTCTTAAAGAAGCTGGGGTTTCTGATCTTAAAGTTGTAATTGATACGGAACCCAACAGAGAAAACGTGGCATCAGCCATGGCTGCAATGCTTCAAGAAATTGGCGTAGATGCACAAGTTAGAAATTGGGAATGGGGAGTATTACAAACTGAAATTGAAAAAGGAACCAGACAAATGTACATGACAGACTGGGGAGATTCCTGGCTTGATCCGGTAGGGTTCCTAAACCCAAAATTCAGAACAAATGACAGAGGTAATTGGTCTCACTATTCAAATGACAGAGTTGATGAGCTTTTGACAGAAGCTGAGAGAATAGTAGATTCTGAAAGACGGGGAAAGCTTTACCATGAAGTAGAAGAAATTTTGTATGAGGAAGCACCGATAGTTTTCGGTTATACCCTTATGGAAGTGGAAGCTTCAACTGCAAATATAGAAAACTGGGAACCAAGCATGGATGGAAGACAAAATATGCATAGAGTAAGGATCTCTAAATAATCGTAGTAAATTGTCAACTTAAGGGGCTACAAGCCCCTTTCTTCATAGTTAACGGTCAATGAATTGTAAAGGAGGAGTTGAATAGATTTGAAAGGGATTAAAATATTAGAAAGATTAATTGCTACTATTCCCGTTGTATTAGGTATTGCAATTATAGTTTTTCTATTTATGCGTTTAACTCCAGGAGATCCTGTAGATATCATGATGGGAAAGGCAGGCATGGTTACTGAAGCTGAAATCGAAGCACTACAAAGGGAATTTAATCTCAATGAACCACTTCATGTCCAGCTATTTCTTTTCTTTAAGGGTTTGCTTGCCGGAGATTTAGGAAATTCAATGGCAAGGGGTGTTCCGGTGACGAAACTTATTAAAGATACTTTGCCGGCTACGATAGAGTTGGCCGGAGGAGCACTGATATTTGCTTTAATAATTGCACTACCTATAGGTATAATTTCTGCTGTCAAACAAAACTCATACATTGATAAAGCTGCAATGGCCGTTTCATTTGTTGGCATATCTATGCCCGCCTTTTGGTTGGGTATTGTGCTGATAATTTTATTTTCGGTTAATTTAAATTTATTACCAAGCCAAAGTCGTTTAAGTCATATGATTAACTTACAGCATATTACGGGATTTTATATTATTGATTCAATATTAACTGGAAATATGCCGGCATTGATAAATGCTTTAAAGCATCTATTTCTTCCTTCTATAACGCTTGGAGCTTCAATGGCTGCAATAATAGCCAGGGTTATGAGATCAAGTATGTTGGAAGTATTAAAACAAGACTATGTAATGCTGGCCAGGGCGAAAGGTTTGTCAAAATGGATGGTGGTAATAAAGCACTGCATTAAAAATGCGATGATGCCTACTATAACAGTTGTAGGTATGCAGGTAGGTGTTCTCCTGGGTGGCAATATGATTGTTGAAAGTGTTTTTGGATGGCCCGGTTTAGGCAGACTTGTGGTTGATGCCATATTCAACAGAGATTATCCATTGGTTCAAGGTGTTGTAATGTTTTATGCCATAATATTTGTTCTTGCAAATTTCACTGTTGATGTAATATACACTTATATCAATCCTAAGATTGAACTGTAGGGGGAATAGCATGAGTGTACACAAAAATATAAATCAAATACTTCCAAATGACTTGCATGTCACAAAAACAAAACTGGTATTAAAAAACTTTAAAGACTTTCTTAAAAAATTGAAGAAACATCCATCCGCTTTAATTGGAGCAATTCTTCTAATAATATATGTAACAATATCCATATTTGCACCATTTATAGCGCTTCATGACCCGAAGAAAACAAATCTTAACATAAAAATGAAACCGGCAGTATGGAATGGGGGAGAGTGGACTTACCCATTTGGAACAGATCAATTGGGACGAGACATTTTTTCCAGGATAATTTATGGAGCCAGGGTATCTTTGTTAGTTGGATTTATAACAGTTATGATTTCAATAATTATAGGCACATTTTTAGGTTGTATTGCAGGTTATTACATGGGGCGACTCGATGCGTATGTATCTAGATTTGCCGATCTGTTACTGGCATTCCCATTTTTAATTTTTTCAATCGGTGCAATGGCTATGCTTGGGCCAGGTTTTTGGAACCTTATTTTTGCTTTAAGTTTTAAAAGTTGGGTAGAATTTTTTAGATTAGTGAGAGGAGAAGTGTTGGCAGAAAAAACTAAGGAGTATGTAGAAGCAGCAAAAGTTTTGGGTATGAAAGATATACAGATAATTGTTTCTGAGATTTTACCTAATATTGTTCACTCTATTTTAGTATTAGGAACACTTAGAATCGGATACTTAATTATTATGGAAGCGTCTCTAAGTTATCTTGGTCTTGGGATTCCACCATCTATTCCCGCTTGGGGTTCTATGATTGAAGGTGGGAGAGACTATATGTTCAATGCTCACTGGATTTCAACATATCCCGGAGTGGTTCTGGTAATTTTAGTGCTAGCAATAAATATGTTTGGAGAAGGTTTGAGAGATATACTTGATCCTAGATTAAAATTGGAGTAAAGACCTAATAGGAAGGTGGATAAAATGCTGAATGTAAAAAACTTAAAAACAATTTTTCCAACTGATCGGGGTATCGTTAAAGCAGTGGATGGAGTTGACTTTTCACTAAAGCACGGAGAAATTGTCGGCCTTGTTGGTGAATCAGGTTCTGGGAAAAGCATGACCATGCTTTCTATTTTGCGTCTTGTCCCACCGCCAGGTAGAGTTGATAATGGTGAAATTATCTTTGAAGGCAAAAACCTAGGAGATGCAAGCCCACGTGAAATGATGAGAATACGTGGAAAAGAAATAGCAATGATATTCCAAGACCCAATGACAACCCTTAACCCCGTATTTAAAATTGGAGAACAAATAAGGGAATCCATGAGAATACATGGGTTATTTAAAGAAAATGAGGTTTTTTTCAGGGATTTGTTTAAGAAAAAGCAAAAAGCAAAAGAATATAATAGAGCCATTGAACTGATGAAGGAAGTCGGTATTCCGGCTCCGCATTTAAGATATAATGACTATCCCCATCAGTTTAGCGGAGGCATGCAGCAAAGGGCTTTAATAGCTATCGCCTTAGCTTGTGAACCCAAACTTTTATTGGCAGATGAACCGACTACAGCATTAGATGTAACCATTCAAGCCCAAATATTGGAACTTCTAAAAAAGGTAAATAAAATTCATAGGACAAGTATTATCCTTGTCACCCATGACTTAGCGGTAGCAGCAGAATTTTGCCATGAAATAGCGGTGATGTATGCAGGAAAGATTGTGGAAAGGGGTCCTGTTGATAAAGTTATTGAAAATCCCAAACACCCCTACACAAAGGGGCTTTTAGCATCAATTCCCAAAATAACTAAAGTTAAAAAGAAAATAAAGGCAATACCGGGTAATGTCCCTGACCTTGCAGGATTGGATAAAACTGGGTGTGCCTTTTTCGATAGATGTGATGAAGTCGTTCCAAGATGTAAAGAAGTGGAAATTCCCATGGAAGAAGTAAGACCCGGAGAATTTGTCAGGTGTATACATTACACCTCAAAGGGGGTAAGGGCAAGTGGATGAAGAAAATAGGAATAAACCGTTAGTTAATATAAAAAATCTAAAAAAACATTTCATTAAAAAACCTAGTTTTTTAGGAAAAACATTATTAAAACAGAAAAAAACTGTCCTTAAAGCAGTAGACGGCGTGGATTTAGATATTCATCAAGGGGAAACCATCGGACTTGTAGGTGAAAGTGGCTGTGGTAAAACTACTTTTGGAAGAACAATAGTTAATCTTTACAAACCAACATCCGGTAATATCACCTATAAGGGTATAAATATACGGGATATTAAAGAAGAAAATATGAAAACTTTTCGCCAAGCAGTCCAGATAATATTTCAAAATCCATATAGCTCTTTAAATCCAAGGAAAACTGTAGGAGATATATTATCAGTGCCCCTTAAGAACAGAGGGATAACAGATAAAACAGAGAGGGAAGTAAAGATAGGTAAACTCCTTAACAGGGTTGGCCTTGCTCCAAGGCATATTAGTTCATACCCTCATCAATTCAGCGGAGGACAAAGACAAAGGATCGGTATAGCAAGAGCTTTAGCTGTACAACCTGAGTTTATTGTTGCAGACGAACCTGTCTCTGCTCTTGATGTTTCAGTTCAGGCTCAAATAATAAATCTTCTCCAGGAGCTTCAAGAAGAATATAATTTAACTTATTTATTTATTGCTCATGATCTAAGTGTCATTCATTATGTAAGTGACAGAGTTGCAGTTATGTATTTAGGAAAAGTTGTTGAGATAGCTGAAACTAATGAATTATTTAATAATAGTCTTCATCCCTATACAAAAGCTCTTCTTTCGGCAATACCCACTGTGGATAGAAAAAAAAGGCAAGACAGGATAATCCTTGAAGGGACCGTTCCAACACCTGTTGATATTCCGTCAGGATGTAGATTTAAAACAAGATGTTTTATGAAGAAGGATAAAATATGTGATGTAGAAGAACCCAAATTCATAGATATAGGAAATGGGCATAAAGTAGCATGCCATTTATATAGGTAAAAGGCTCTTTGTTTTTGAGAAATTAAAAGTTGCAGGAAGGTTGAATTCGAATCATGCTTGATATATTTATAAAATAATGATATATTAGTTCATGTAATTGGATATATTTTGATGTCCACTAGGGGAGCGCGCAAAGCTGAGATAGTGAGGTAAACTCACTGACCCTCGAACCTGCTCTAGGTAATTCTAGCGTAGGAAAGTGGTTTTAGCATGTAATAAAAGCCGTTAACCTTAGTTGTTGACGGCTTTTTTGCCGTTCACTCTTCGGACATACTAAACTCAAAAGGAGAGGAGGTGAGCCAGAATGAATTCAGCAATTGATATTTTTAAGGATCTTGCTGAACTGACCCCAACAACCCTATATATATTGGCATTTACTGTCATCGTTGCTATTATACTGGGTTTTGTAGGGTCTAAAGCAAAGTTTAATACAAAGGCCATTGTATATGGCGGACTTTGTGTCTCCATTGCTTTTGTGCTTTCCTATGTTAGACTTTATCGCTGGCCTCAAGGAGGTTCTATAACGCTTGCCAGCATGCTGCCAATGTTTATCTATGCCTATATTTTCGGTCCGGCTGCGGGAATTGCGGCGGGGACAGCTTATGGATTATTGCAGCTTATACAGGATCCGTATATTTTGCATCCGGTGCAGGTATTTTTAGACTATATACTTGCTTTTGCAGCTCTTGGCTTGGCCGGATTGTTTCCTAAAAATATCAGCTTAGGTATTGTCTTGGGAGGCTTTGGCCGATTTTTTTCCAGTTTTCTTTCAGGGGTAATATTCTTTGGATCCTATGCGCCTGAAGGTATGAGCCCAATTATTTATTCCATAGCCGTAAACGGTACGGTTTTGGGTTCAGATGCCTTAATATGTCTTTTGATTTCAATGTTGCCTCAGGTCAAGAGGGCGATACAACAATTAAAAGGTAGGGTTTACGTGAAGTAGAAGAAGCCATCCTTAGGATGGCTTCTTCTTAGTCTATATCGATAATTTTACCACTGGGTTTTGAAGGTTCTACCTTGGGCAATATTACCCTTAAGACACCATTTTTAAAATTGGCCTTAATGGCATCACTCTTGATGTCGTTTGGAATGGATATGGATCGTGTAAAATTGCCGCGTCGGCGTTCACGTTGAATGAAACTTTCTCCCTTTTCTTCAACAACTTCATCGTGTTGGGCGGAGATTGTGAGTGAATTATCTTCATAGCGAATTTCAATATTGTTTTTATCATATCCTGGAAGATCTGCTTCTACGATGTACTCCCTTTCTGTTTCCCTTAAATCTGCCTTAACTGGACTTAGATTGAATGCATCAAAGAAATTATCCATATCAAAATTCAAATCGAAGAAACCGGGTAATAATCCCTTTCGTTTCCAAGGTATTAAATCTTTACTACGCATAATATTACCTCCTTTAACAAATATTACTATTTGCAATTATTATTATAACACAAAGGTCAGGGAAGGTCAAGAATTTTTTATTTTACTTCTTAACTAGCGAAGGTATTATAAAACCGTTATAGAATTAAATAAGTATCCTTAATTATTTTATACTATTTTTAAGATATAATACGTTTTTTAAATTGGAGATCTATATGGAAATTGGTGTAGATATTATTGAAATCAATCGAATAAAAAATGCGTGCCGGAGAAAATCCTTTAAAAACCGATTTTTTACTTCAAGGGAACTCTATGGGCTTGAGGGTAAAAGGAATTATCACATGCATATTGCAGGAAAGTTTGCCGCCAAAGAAGCGGTAGTAAAAGCTATGGGCATAGGTTTTCGAAACATGAAGTGGAAAGATATAGAGATTTTAAACGAGGCATCGGGGAAGCCGCAAGTGATTTTATCAGGAAAAGCTCAAGAAACACTGGAGTTAAAAGGATTTAGCAGGGTAATTGTCAGCATATCTCATTGTCGTGAATATGCTGTGGCTTTCGCAGTGGCATTGGGAGGTGTAAAGGATGAAAATTGTGAGTCCCTCCACTATGAGCGAGATGGACAGAACCGCCATTGAGAATTATAAAATTCCTGGAGTTATTCTTATGGAAAATGCCGGCCGCGAAGTAGCACTGGCTGTTAAGAACATGTTGGCTGAAGAAAAAGTCCAAATATTGACTAAAAGAATTGTGCTGTTTTGTGGTAAAGGTAATAACGGTGGAGATGGTTTTGTAGCTGCCCGACATCTGGCAAATATGGGTTTTGACATTAAAGTGCTTATTGTAGCCGATCCGGGTCAAATAACGGGTGATGCGCTTACAAATCTTGAAATTATAAAAAACATGGGTTTATGTATAGAAGTCATTGATGATGAGCAGAAGTTGGATAAAGCCAGAAACCTTGCTGAAGATGCTTTGGTTTTAGTGGATGCTCTGTTTGGCACTGGGTTAAGAGGTGAAGTAAAAGGTCTTGCTCTCCAGGTGATAAAACTGATTAATGTACTTCAAATTCCAGTTCTTGCTGTGGATATACCTTCCGGAATATGTGGAGAAACAGGAAAAGTATTGGGAGATGCTGTAAGGTCACAACATACGGTGACTATGGCCCTTCCCAAGATCGGATTGTCGCTCTACCCCGGTTTAGAATATGCAGGAGATTTAACAGTTGCTGACATTGGCATGCCTATAGATATTCTGCAGACTGCAAACACTGACATAGAATTATTGGATACCGAACATATCTCAAGATGTTTTAAAATATATCCTTTTGATGCTCATAAAGGAACTTTTGGGAGAGTGTTTATAATAGCCGGTTCTTGTGGGATGACCGGAGCAGCGGCACTTTCGGGGATAGCTTCGGTTAAGAGCGGAGCTGGCCTTGTGACTATCGGGATCCCAGAGAGTTTGAATGATATTGTTGAAGTAAAAGTAACTGAAGCCATGACGATGCCCCTTGCTGAAACGGCAACTCGGTGTATTAGCTCAAGGGCATTGGATAAAGCATTGGAATTTAGTAATAAATGTAGTGCCGTAGTAATAGGCCCAGGTCTTTCTGTGGAAAAAGAGACCAAACAGTTTGTTCAAAAATTTGTTAAAACCTGTGAATCACCGCTTATCATTGATGCCGACGGACTAAATACCTTAGCAGAATGTCCGGAAGTGTTAAATAAAGCACAAGGCCCGATAATTATTACTCCACATCCCGGCGAGTTGGGCAGGCTGCTTTCCACATCTTCGTTAAAAATCCAAGAAGATCGTCTACTTGCAGTAAAGACAGCAGCAAAAAGATTTAACTGTATTTGTGTTTTAAAAGGTGCTAGAACTCTGATTGCTACTCCTGAAGGAAAGCTCTGGATCAATCCTACCGGCAATCCAGGTATGGCTACCGGCGGTAGCGGTGATGTACTATCAGGTATGATTGGAGCTTTTTTGGCCCGGGGTATGAAACCAAGTGAGGCTGCAACAGCAGGAGTTTACCTGCATGGTTTGGCCGGTGACATCGCAGTTGAACAAAGAGGGCAGATGTGCCTCACTGCACAAGATATCATTAATTTTTTACCTGAATCAGTAAAAGAGATTATTGAAGATATCACTTGATAAACTTTAATTTATGTTTTTAAGGAGCATAACAATGTTGAATGACTTTCAGGACATAAGACCTACTAGAGCTGAAATTAATCTAGATCATCTAAAACATAACTTAATGGAAATACGGAAAATATCTTCCTCTTCTGCCAGGCTTTGTGCCATAGTAAAAGCCGATGGATACGGTCATGGAGCGGTAGAAGTGGCTAAAACAGCCCTTTGCAGTGGGGCTTCTTATCTCGGAGTTGCATTTTTAGATGAGGCATTGGAGTTGAGAAAAAAAGGAATAGAAGCACCTATCCTTATTTTGGGTTTTACACCGGAAAGCCAATTTGATAGAATAATAGAGTATGATATAACTCAGACCGTATATGACCTAAAATCAGCTGCAATACTTTCAGAAAAAGCGGTAAAACAAGGTAAAAAAGCTAAGATTCACATAAAGCTTGATACAGGCATGAGCCGAATTGGTTTTCAAGCGGATCCGGCTTTGGTTTCGGAGGTTGTAAAAATATTTGATCTGCAAGGCCTAGAGGTGGAAGGTATTTTTACTCATTTTGCTCGGGCTGATGAAAAGGATAAAAGCAGTGCCGAAGAGCAGTTCCGCCAATATATGCAGACGGTAAAAGCTATTGAAAAATGTGGTCATAAGATTCCAATAAAGCATACAGCCAATAGTGCCGCACTTGTTCAGCTTACTCATACTTATCTTGATATGGTTCGACCAGGTATTATTCTCTATGGCCTATATCCTTCCGATGAGGTCAATAAAGGCCGTATTCACTTAAAACCATTGATGAGTTTAAAGACGATAGTTTCTTATGTTAAGACTTTACCGAAGGGAAGAGCTGTAAGTTACGGTGGAACCTATGTTACTCAAAAGCAAAGCCGTATTGCTACTTTGCCTGTTGGTTATGCCGATGGTTATTCCAGACTTTTATCGTCCAAGGGCGAAGTGTTAATAAGAGGTCAACGGGCTCCTATCATAGGTCGGATATGCATGGATCAGTGTATGGTGGATGTCACCGATGTAAAAGGACATATTGAGTCGGGAGAAGAAGTCGTTCTCATTGGAAGCGACGGTGATGAGGAGATCTCGGTCGAAGAAATAGCAGGAATCATTGGTACTATAAATTACGAAATAACCTGTAATATATCTAAACGAGTTCCTAGAGTGTATATAAAAAATGGAAAAATCATAAACATAAAAAACCTTTTGGTAAAATAGGTATATTTTTCTTGTTCATTTGACATAATTATATTGACCTATATATAAATATGTATGTACTAGTGCGTCGCCTTAAAAATCTAGGGGGTGCCGGTGTGGCTGAATTAAAGCGTATTATTGTAAGTTTGCCCGATAACTTATTAGAAAAAGTAGATTATTTTGTCGCTCTGGAAAATAAAAATCGGAGCGAATTTATTCGAGATGCAATGAAATTATATATTAAAGAAATGGAAAAACTAAGGACCAGAGAACAATTAAAAATAGGGTATATGCAGATGGCCGAAATAAATATTAAATTCGCAGAAATGGGGATATGTGAGGATTATAAAGACTTTGTATTATACGAAACAAGACTTTCGGAGTGTGAATAATGTGCTGGTTAGGCGTGGGGATGTATTTTACGCAGACCTAAACCCCGTAGTAGGTTCAGAACAGGGAGGTATTCGACCGGTATTGGTGGTGCAAAACGATGTAGGGAATAAATACAGCCCTACCGTTATTGTTGCTGCTATTACTTCGCAAATAGACAAAGCAAAATTGCCAACCCATGTCGAATTGCAAAGTGAAGAATACGGCCTTGAAAAAGATTCGGTAATTTTGCTTGAGCAATTGAGAACTGTAGATAAACGAAGATTAAAAGAGAAAATCACTATTCTAGATCAGGATGTTATGGTTAAAGTTGATGAAGCATTAAAAGTGAGTTTAGGCCTTGGAGAGTTTTAAAGTTTAAGCTTAATTAAACAAAGGGGCTGCTAAATAACGAACTAAACAGTTTGTTGTGTAGCAGCCCTTCTTTTATCATTAAAAAGAAATTTCCGCCCATGCGGAAATTTACAATTTGTAAGGAAAGGGTCTAGTACAATAAAATAAAGTCAGAAAGGGGAACAGGGAATGGATAAAAAAAGAATGGAAATGATTGTGTTTTCTGTGATTGCTAATGCCGGCGAGGCCATGGATTATTACCATCAAGCTTTGGAGAAAGCTAAAAAATATGAATTTAAGGAAAGTGAAGTGCTTTTAAACAAAGGTCATGAAAGCCTCAACGTGGCACATAAATCACAGACCGATCTGCTAGTAGTTGAAGCAAATAAGGGAGAATTATCTTACAGCCCGATTATGGTACATGCTCAGGACCATTTAATGAATGCGATGCTTTTTCGAATGATTGTCAAGGAATTTATAGAATTATATCGGTTAAGAAAGGAGGATAGCGAAAAATAATGGGCAAAAAATTTCTATGGGGTTCTGCAACTGCGTCTTATCAGTGTGAGGGGGCGTGGAATGAGGATGGCAGAGGATTATCTATCTGGGATGAATTCTCCCACCATTCGGATAAAAACATCAATAATGTTACTGGGGATATTGCAAGTAACCATTACCACCAGTTTGAAGAGGATATCCGGATGATGAAAGAAGGTGGGCAAAACAGTTACCGTTTTTCTATTGCTTGGCCGAGAATTCTGCCCAAGGGTAAGGGAGATGTTAATCAAAAGGGAATCGATTTCTATCACCGAATGATAGACTGCCTACTAAAAAATGGCATAGAGCCAAATGTGACATTATATCACTGGGATTTGCCCCTGCCCCTTCAAGAAAAAGGTGGATGGGAAAATGAGGAAACCGCCTACGCTTTTGCGGAATATGCAAGGATATGTTTTAGTGAATATGGTGATAAGGTGAAACTCTGGGTGACAATTAATGAACCTCACTATTCTATCACTTCCATGTATGGAGCGGGTAATTATCCGCCTAATGTGAAGGATGGGCAGAGGTGTATAAAAGCAGCGTATATCACAATGTTGGCATCTGCTTTAGCAGTGAAGGAGTTTCGAAAGTTTTCCAACATCGGGCAGATAGGAATTGTCCACGATGCTTCTCCCTGTTACGGTGTGGACGATAGCAAGGAAACACAGTTTGCCGTGAGAATGGCGGACAACCTCTTTAACAACTGGGTTTTGGAGCCTACCATGCGAGGGGTGTTCCCCCAAGATATGCTGGATGAGCTTGCCAAGTATTATGATTTAAGTTTTATGAAAAAAGAAAACAGTGAAATCTTTAAAAGTGGGACACTGGATTTTATAGGTATAAATTATTACAGTCGTAGCTTTATCCGTTCTTATACTGAAGGTGAAAGTTATATTGGTGTAAATAACACTGGGATAAAATCTGCTGTAGACCAGCCGCTGATGGTCATGAAGGGTATGTTTGAACAGATAAAAGATCCCGGTGGCGAATTTACGGATTGGGATATGGAAATTTATCCTCAGGGTATGTATGATACTCTGAGGCAGATAAGACAGCGTTATGGTGATGTTCCCATTTATATAACTGAAAACGGTGTTGGTCTTTATGAGAAATTGAAAGATGGCAGAGTAGAGGATGATGGAAGAATTGATTTTCTGTCCAAACACATAAAGGAAATGCTCCGGGCAAAAGAGGATGGTGCCAATATTTGCGGCTATTATGTCTGGTCAACCTTTGATTTATACAGTTGGGTGAATGGTTATAAAAAGCGCTATGGACTTGTATATGTGGATTTTGAAGATGATAACAGACGTATACCCAAAAAAAGCTATTATTGGTATAGAGATTTTATTAGAAGCAATAACAATAAAAATTGGGGGATAGAGCAATGAAAGGAAATTTTGGAACAGCATGGATTGAAAAAAATATTATGTCATTTGCTAATAAATTGGCAATGCAGCGGCATCTCAAAGCAATCCAGAGTGCATTTATGTCAGCTATGCCATTAATGATTATCGGCAGTTTCTGCCTTATTTTGGCAGAACCACCGGTGGATTATAATACTTTAAACTCTTCAAATATTTTTTATGGTTTTCTCAAAGCATGGGCTGATTTTGCAGCGGTAGCGGGTACACCACTGTATTTTCTGTTTGATGTTACGCTCGGATGTCTGTCACTTTATGTGGCAATTGGTGCTGCATACTTCTTGTCAAAACATTATAGCATAAAACCAATAATTCCTGTTATCGTAACTATTATTAGTTTCTTGATGCTTAACAGTCAAAAAATAGATGGTGGTTTTTCCAGCGCATTTTTTGACGGCACTGGTTTATTTGCAGCGATGATTGTATCACTACTGACTACTGAGTTGTACCGGGTCTTGATTCAGAAAAAAGTGGGTGTCATTCATATGCCCGAGGGCGTACCGCCAGCTCTGGCAAATTCTTTTGAAGCATTGGTGCCTGTGACAATTATGTCGGTATTGACAATGCTTTTAGGTTATGCAATTACTAGCCTAACCGGTACTACCTTTCCGCAAATTGTGTTAAGCGTTATTACGCCTCTCATTAAATTTGTGGATAATGTATTCGGTGTTTCTATTATTGCCATTATACAGCAGGTGCTTTGGTGGTTTGGTATCCACGATACTGCCATTGGTACAGTAATCTCCCCGATTCGGGATGCCAACATTGCGATGAACGCCTCCGCTTATGCAGCTGGTACAAAGATAGCAGATTTGCCGTATGTGTTCACAGCCCCATTTTGGTGGGTATTTGTCCAAATTGGTGGTTCTGGTGCGACATTTAGTCTTGCACTAATACTGCTAAAGAGTAAGTCCAAACAGCTTAAGTCTGTTGGCAAGCTTGGTATTATTCCCGCGTTCTTTAATATAAATGAACCCATACTCTTTGGTTTGCCGATTGTTTTGAATCCGTTATTCTTTATACCATTCTTAGCTGCTGAAACTGCTAATGCGGTCATCACGTACCTATGCATGGCTTCCAACTTGGTTGCAAAGACCTTTGTGGAGCCAGGGTGGAACCTGTTTACACCAATCGGTGCGTTTATTTCCACACTGGATTATAAAGCAGTTATTTTGGTATTGGTTTTGATGGTAATTGATGGGCTAATTTACTATCCGTTCTTTAAAGTGTATGAAAAACAATTAGTAAAAGAAGAACAAGGGGTTGAAACAAAATGAAGATTCTACTTTCTTGCTATGCTGGTATGTCTACCAGTATGCTGATTAAGAAGATGAAGGAACACGCAAACGAGTTGGATTGCAATTTGGACATTGCAGCGGTTCCAATTGGAGAAATCCACGAGCATTTAGAGGGTGTAGATGTGATTTTATTGGGGCCTCAAGTCCGTTTTTCCAAAGATGATGTAATCAAAATGGTGAAAGGGCAGATTCCGGTTATTCCTATACCTACACAGGATTATGGGATGATGCGGGGTGCAAAGATATTAGATGAAACAATAAAAGCGATAGAGGATTTTAAGAAATGAGAAAAAATCCAAAAAAGTTTCCCGAAGGCTTTTTATGGGGTGGTGCCATGACAGCCAGCCAGACTGAAGGTGCCTTTTTAGATGGTGGTAAGGGATGGTGTGTGGCGGATATTATCCGCCATGACCCCTATAAAAAGCCGGAGAAAAAAATAAACACAGAAATCACCACCAAAGATATCCTTTTTGCCATGGAGGACAAACAGGGGTATTACCCCCGCCGTTATTGTATAGATTTTTACCACACCTACAAAAAGGACTTGGCACTTTTAAAGGAGTTAGGTATAAAGTGCCTGAGAACCTCCATTAACTGGGCACGAATCTTTCCAAAAGGTGATGAAGACAAACCCAACGAGGAGGGTTTACGGTTTTACGATAGTCTAATTGACGAGATGCTTAAAAATGGTATAGAGCCGATGATCACTATATCCCATTATGAAATGCCGTTACATCTTACATTGGAATATGGTGGGTGGTACAATCGAAGGTTGATAGATTTTTTCGTAAATTATTGCCAGGTTCTGTTTGAAAGATATAAAGATAAGGTGAAGTGGTGGATTCCGGTCAATGAAATAAATCTGATCATGCAGGAGTCCTTCAATCATTTGGGTATTCCCAGTGACAAGGTAGAAAATGTGTTAGAAGCAAAATATCAAGGTCTGCACCATGAAATGGTTGCCTGTGCCAAGGCTGTGAAGATAGCGAAACAAATTAATTCCAATTTCAAGATAGGTGCCATGGTTACATGCCATAATGCTTATCCTGCTACATGCCGTCCGGAAGATGCCATGGCTGCCTTACGGTGCAACCAGATGGAAAACTATTTCTTGGATGTCTTACTTAGGGGAAAATACCCCGGATACGTGTTCCGCTTTTTTGAAGAACATGGATTGAACATCCGCTTTGCAGAAGGGGACGAGGCGGTTTTAAGGGATAATACAGCTGATTATTTATCTGTATCTTATTATGCCTCGCGAACTATTAGTGAACAAAGTTCCAAAAACCTCTATGATCCGGAAACGGAAAATGCATATCTAAAAACGAATGACTGGGGATGGACTATTGATCCTGTGGGATTTCGTTACTGCTTGAATGAGTTGTATGATCGTTATCAGACACCGATTTTCATTACCGAGTTAGGGTTTGGGGCTCGTGATACAGTAACTGAGGATAGCAGAATTCATGATCAATATCGAATAGATTTTCTGAGAGATCATATCAAACAGCTTAAAGAGGCTATTTATGACGGAATCGACATCATCGGCTGTCTGACTTGGGGACCGATTGACATCGTCAGCTGTTCTTCTGCTGAGATGAGTAAGCGGTATGGGTTTATTTATGTAGATATTGATGATGAGGGAAAAGGAACCGGGGCTAGACTAAAAAAAGATAGCTTTTTCTGGTTTCAGCATGTTATAGAAACAAATGGTGAAGATTTAGATGATTAGCTGCTAAGAAAACAGGGGATTGTAATGTTCCCTGTTTTTTTGGAATCTATAGTAATAATCATTATTGAACTAGACATAGGAGAAATTCTATTTTATAATGATAGGGCAGAGGTGAGGGCAAATGAAAATCCTGCTATCACAAAGGCAGAAGGACATGATTTCGATTTTGTTACGGTCAGAATCTGCTGTGAGCGGAACAGTATTTGCAGGTATCCTAAACGTAACGACACGTACGATCCGCTCGGAAAAAAACAATATCAATCACATCTTTGGGGAGGATGTAATTTGCTCTTCCAACAAAGGGTATCAAATTGACAGATACTGTATCGATAAATTTAATCTGGAAAATATAGTAATATCTGAAGAAAATCAGATTCAACAAATTGTTCGTATGCTGATTTTGGAAGACGCCAAGCTTGAGGTAGATGAATTAGCGGAGCGTTTTTTTATTAGCACGTCTACACTAAATGCAAGGCTTAAAGAAATCAACACTATTTTAAAGAAATATAATCTTAAGGCAGTGAGAAACAATAACTTGGTGTTTATTGAAGGAACCGAATTCAATAAGCGCAGTATGATAAGCTCACTTATTTATAGTGATGTAAGCCATATTTTTAATAATATGGAAAATACAGCCGCTTTTTTTGATAATATTGACCTTGCCGAAATTGGAAACATAGTTAAGAGTGCCATGAAGGCCTATAATTATTTCATAGATGACTTTTATGGAAGTAACCTGATCATCAATATTGCTATTGCTGTTAGCAGACTCAAAAAGGGGATTATGATAGATGAGTTCCCTGATAAGGTGGATGTTGAAAAAGGACGGATTGAATATAAAATTGCAAGCTGCATTGCTCAAAGCATTTCTCGGCAGTTCGGCATACAAATAGACGAAAAAAACATTCAATATATCTGTATCCTGATTTTAGGGCAGCTTAAGCCTAAATATCTTCACCAATATATGGCACATTTCAAAAATCCTATTGATGAACAGTTTTACTCGGATGTCAAAAAGATTTTAATAAAAGCCTTTAACCACTATATGCTCCATATCGACTTTGATGAGTCCCTTCCTAGCTTTGTCTTGCACATAAACTCTCTCATAAAGCGCAGCAGTTTAAATATTATGATACGAAATGAGCTGGTTTACAATATCAAGCGCAATTGTCCATTTATCTATGAAGTGGCAGTATATGTATCTGATGAACTAAAGAAGAAATACCAAATTAAAATTAGCGATGATGAAATTGGATTCATTGCTGTGCATATTGGATTTGCCATTGAAAATTCTACAAAGCAGTATGAAAAACTGCGCGCGGTGATACTCACCAACGGGTACGGCAACACTCAGGAAAAACTGGCGGACTTTTTCCGTGAAAAGTATGCAGACACAGTGGAAGTAGTAGGGACTCTAACTTGTTTTCAGAATAAGTCCATAGAAGGTTCAGCTGACATGATCGTATCTACTTTACCAAATTATACACTTAATAAAAAATTTGTTAGCATTAGCCCATTGCTGACAGCAAAGGATATTGCCAAAATAGATAACCAGATCACTACTTACTATGAAAACCGGAATAAAAAGAATTTGCGTGGATTGTTATTGAAATGTTTCCAAAATGATTTGTTTTTCAGAGACATAGATTTTCAAAACAAGGAGGAGGCAATCACTTTTTTGGGAGATAAGTTAGTTGAATTCGGTATCGCACAAAATGGGTTTACCCAATCAGTTTTAAAGCGGGAGGCACTGTCATCTACCTGCTTTTTTGACTCTTTTGCTATTCCCCATGCTATGGAATTAAACGCCTATCAAACCACTTTTTGTGTTTTAATCAACCAAAATCCTATACAGTGGGATAACCACAAAATAAAAGTAGTTTTTATGATTGCAGTCAGCCAGAAAGACCGACGGAGTTTTATGAAGATTTATGACGGCATCATTGAAGTTTTATGCAATTACCAAAATTTGAATGAAATCACCCATATAAAAAACTATTCGGAGTTTATTGAAATCTTTAACCGCTGCATATGACGGTACCTTTTAAATCTCCCTTGTATAATTTGAAGATATATTTTTATAAACATGTTTAAATTTCTTGTCGATACAAATATTATTTTAGTGTTAAAAAAGAAGGATTATGCTGAATTATTTAGAATATATTAAGTGATGAAATATAGCATTATTTGGGGGATCATGATGAAAGTAAAGGCGCGGTTTTTTTCTGAACTTATGACTGCCCTATCATTAATGATGGATTTGGACGAGAATCGAAAGCTGTACCATGCATGGCGAGTCGCAGTTTTAGCTGAAAGAATGTCGTTAAAAATATTGCCGGAATATAGGACCCAAATATTTTATGCAGGGCTGTTACATGACATAGGTGCAATCTCACTAAAAGATCATGTTATTCACTATACAGATCCGGAAGAACACTTCAGAAATCCTATACTGCTAAATCATAGTGAAAAAAGTGCCCATATTGTAAAAGAAATAGGTCCCCTTTCTATGGCAGCGAGGATGATACTAGACCATCATGAATATTGGGACGGCAAAGGGTATCCCAAGGGTAAAAAAGGCGATGATATACATTTAGGTGGGCAAATAATAAGAATAGCAGATACTTTTGACATCTTAGCCAGGGTTAAACCACCATTGGATTTGAATGGAGTTAAAACCAGCCTATCAGCACGCAGTGGGTCAGAGTTTTCAAATTTAATATGTGATTTAATGATATCAACACTAGAAGAAGACAATTTTTTTGAAGAAATAACAGATGAAAAAAGGGTTTCTGAAATATTGCCGGAAATTATAAGGGATTTACCTCCTGTTGATTTAACATCATGTGACATCGATGTGAGAAATGCCGTTCGGGTTTTTGCTCAAGTCATTGACGCCAAACACAGCTATACGGCAGGTCACTCGGAGCGGGTAGCCCGTTATACATATAAACTTGCTAAAGCTATGGATTTATCTGAAGAGCTGGCTGAAGAATATGAGATAGCCGCATATTTACATGATGCAGGGAAAGTAGCTGTTCCAAAAAGCATTTTGGATAAACCTGCCGCATTGACGTTGGAAGAATTTAAGCTTATGAAAAGACATCCGGTATATACGATGGAAATTATAAGCATGGTAAGTGAGCTAAAGGACTTGGTGCTTATAGCCGGCGGTCATCATGAGCGCTATGACGGTAGGGGTTATCCGGATGGGGCCAGTGGAGAAAATATCCCATTAGGAGCACGAATAATGGCAGTAGCCGACTCCTTTGATGCAATGACATCATTAAGACCTTATCAAAGAACTAGAAGCAAAGTGGAGGCTAAGGAAGTTTTGGCTAAAAACTCCGGAGGTCAGTTCGATCCTGATATATCCAAAGTGGCAGTAAAAGTGCTTTGATAATCAAAGGGGGATGAGTAAATGCTGCCATTAATAGGAATAACCATGTCTTTTGATAATTATAAGAATAATGTAAATGTGAGTGAAAAATACTTTCGTGCTGTAGAGCGAGCTGGAGTTCTGCCCTTAGCCATACCGCCCTTCAGAGATAAAGCTACTTTAAAAGCCTTAGCAGAAAAACTTGACGGAGTAATCTTTTCAGGAGGTCCCGATATAGACCCCTCTTATTTTCACGAAATGCCGCATCCCCGTCTCGGCAATGTGTGTCCACAAAGGGATGAAGCTGAAATCTTTTTAGCCGGTGAAATCATCAGATTATCAAAACCTCTTCTAGGAATCTGTCGAGGATTGCAGGTAATGAATGTAGCGATGGGTGGAACTCTTTACCAGGACATTGCTTCTAATGTCAAAGCTTCCTTAAAACACGTACAAGATGCACCGAGATGGCATAAAAGCCATGAAGTTGAAATAATTGAAGGAGATTATTGATTTATAACATAATAGGTCAAAAGCGAATAAAAGTAAATAGTTTTCACCATCAATCGGTAAATAAACCGGCTTCTGATTTTAAAATC
>JAQWCA010000177.1 GCA_028706065.1 Tepidanaerobacteraceae bacterium | reverse complement strand
GAAAGAATGGACTCACGAATCCTATTTCCGCATTGATATTTTCATATATATTATCAATTGGAAAAAGGAAATAAAAACAGCTCACCCAAAGGTGCGTTGGTTCACTATTTTATTGATTACTATTACAATAGTCATATTCGTTATATCTAAACCTAATTTCTCTTACAAAGAAGGTAAAGGTATTGCTGCCTCACAAGGCTATGAGAGTCTTTATGAGCTAGATGATAAGTCAATCATATCATTTCGATTAAAGCATACTCGTTTAGTTCCCGATGCCTATCTTTATGCTGGTGAAAAGAACAATGTCAAGTATTATATTTTGCTAAGCCCAATTGATGGAGGGATTGAGACGGAGAAAATAGGAGATGGGAATTATATAGATAAGTATTTTGAAATAAAACACGACCAAACAAAATGACTTCAAATAGGAAGTGAAACATGCTTATAAAATATAAGAAAAGGCGAATTATCCTTATAGTAGCTGCTATTACTGCAGCCATATCAATATTTTGCCAGTGGCAGAACAATGCTATAGTTACAACGGAAATTGATTATAGTAATACTAAGATACCGGACGAATTTAACGGATTCAGGATTGTTCATATTTCCGATTTACATAATAAAAAATTTGGCAAAAACCAGGAGCGTTTATTAGGGAAAATACGAGCAGTATCTCCGGACATAATTGTTGTTACAGGAGATTTAATTGACAGAAGAAAATATGACCTTGATACTGCAATGGTATTTATAAACGGTGCATTGAAAATCGCTCCGGTTTACTATGTTTCCGGAAATCACGAGGCGTGGTCCGGTGATTATAAAAATATTAGCAGTAAGTTATTAAGTTGTGGTGTACAAATCCTTGATGATAATAAAGTTAAATTAATTAAAGGCCAAGGGAAAATAGAAGTACTAGGCTTATCAGACCCGGATTTTTTGACATCTGATTATATTGATGGGACAAAATCATCTAAATTGGAAAAACATCTCAAAGGCCTATCAGATGATGCTGTTTTTCAAATTTTGCTTTCACATAGACCTGAACTTTTCGATTTATATGTTAATGAGAATATAGATCTTATTTTTTCCGGGCATGCCCATGGAGGGCAATTTAGGATACCTTTTGTTGGGGGATTAGTAGCACCCGATCAAGGCCTATTTCCTAAGTATACAAGCGGTGCCTATACACAAAATCAATCAACGATGATTGTCAGTAGAGGCCTGGGAAACAGTATAATACCTATTAGAATCTTTAACAGACCGGAAATTGTGGTAGTTAAGTTGCAAAGTGCAATGTGACTAGGTGAATAAAATGTACCCGTCCCTAATTATTCATAATTATTCAATGGACTTTTCTATCAAATACCTAAGATTATGTTCGAATTTTGTGTCCTGCTTTAACTCTCTTTTTTTAAACTTTGTATATTTGTTATGTTTTCTACGGATTTCCCGATTGATATGCCTGCGGGCAAGCAGCTGATCGATGTTTTTTGAAGAGATTATGAGACCGTTTTGATTGATACAAAGGGCCTCCTTGGCAAGTGCCATCGCCGCCAAACCATAATCTTGGGTTATGACGATATCGCCTTTTGTAGCGTGATTTACAATATAGTAATCTGCACTATCAGGTGATTGATCCACCGTTACAATAGTTGCATAATCATCCCACAGCTCATGGGAAAAGTTTTTGACTATGATTATTTCCAAATCATAGGATTGGGCTGTTTTTATGGCTATATCCACAACAGGGCAGCCATCCGCATCTACAAGTATTTTCATAATATCACCGTTACCATTATATCATATCTTGTATATTTGAATTATTTAATCTCTCCTAATAAGAAATATACGGTATACGTCAACCAAAAAATAATAAATGGTTGACAATGATATTTTTGATTGATACAATTAGAAAAAATATCACTTACAAAGGAGCAGATTTCTATGAAGTTTAAGACCAAAGATATGATTTTAGTAGCATTATTTGCAGCTTTAACAGCCATTGGAGCTTTTATTAAAATACCTACACCTCTTGTTCCCTTTACTTTGCAGTATTTGTTTTGTGCATATTCGGGAATTTTGCTAGGTGCAAAGGGCGGTCTTTGCTCACAACTCTTGTATTTGGGCGTTGGGCTCTCGGGGTTTCCGGTTTTTACTCAAGGAGGAGGGCCTACCTATATTTTTCAGCCTACTTTCGGTTACATTATTGGTTTCTCAATATGTTCATATATTATAGGGAAGCTTACGGAGAAGTTGGATAGAATTACTTTGACTGGCCTGCTAGGCTCAATTCTAGCAGGTATGTCTGCAATGTATTTATGTGGTATCATTCATTTATTCTTAATTATGAATTTCTATTTGGGTAAATCCATGTCAATAAAGGTGGCAATCCTGGCGGGCTTGTTTCCGTTTGTTTTTACAGATTTGATATACAGTGTATTAATAGCCATTACTGCCTCGGTTATTGTGCCTTCTTTGAGGAAGTTGGGATTGGTGGGGGATGTTAGCCACTAAAAATAAAAATGACGGTGGTGAGAATATCAGAACTTATCAACATTAGCAAAGGTTGAAGTTATATCATAATGATATACCCCCTTTATAGTGGACAGTTAAAATGACAAAACTGTTACTATAAAGGGGGTATTTTATGCTCTATTTTGTTGATGTTATCTGAAAGCTGAAGAATTTCTCCCAAAAGGTTCATTATTTCTCATCTAAATAACAGCGTATTTTATTTACCCTCATCCTGCTTTTGAAATAACATGGTCATATAACTTGTAGTTTCTATCATATCATTCCCCATTAAGATGCCAGAGTTGGTGTGGTCTAGAAGATTAAAGTCCTGTATACCTAAGTTTTCCATGGCAAGAAACAGGGTACCCAAGGCTGCAGGTGAGTCAAGATGGTCATTCCCCATGGTGAAAAGGGTATCTAAATTCCCTTCTTCCATTACTTTTAAGGTTTCCCGATCCTTCTCTTCAGCCTCCTGCCGGGTAAGATAGTGAGAAAAATCCACGGAGGCAATTATAACTCCATCGTCCTCCACTAGACTTGAAAGATACTCGGCCATAAGTGCCGCCTCTTTTTTTGATACATCATAATGGAATATAATGGGCACTACCTTAGTGCGGGGGAGATAGTATTTCACAAATGGCATCAGGTTGCCAATGGAGTGCTCTTCGGCAAATGCATAATCATCTACTTTAACCATTTGAGTTTCCAGCATTTGTTGAATTATTCCTTCATCAACTTCTACTGTACCAAAAGGCGTCTGCCAGCCCAAACTGCTGGTTAGAATCCTAGCTCCCCGGTTGTAATGGTTTGGTCCAAGCAAAATCAACAGGGAAGGGGGATTTTTCTGCAGTCTTGCGAAAACTTCAGCTATGAGCCGATGGGCTAAAAGATGGTGGGGAACTACAGCCCCGCAAATTCTACCACTAGAGTTTTCCTTCTCGTTTAAGATCTTGGGATTGAAATACCGGGGGTCGAAGAAATTATTTGGGTGGGTGGCCCGGGGTGTCTCGTAGGTCTGGGGATTTTCCAAACTCCGGGTCCCACGGGCTCCGGGGGCGATACTTGCCAGGGCCACCGCAAAACAAAGGATTGCAAAGAAAACAGTCAGTTTTTTCATTTAATACTCATCCTATCCCCTTTAGTCACACTGTAAATCTTGCCGCTCTTCATCTGTTGTATGATGGCAGGTTCTGCTCTGAACTGGCCGGGATTGATAACTCGTGCATAGTAATTGAAATGCCAATTCTTCTTTTCATAAGCGGCAAAAATCACCTTCTGTCCGTCTATCTGTACCGGATATCTTGTATAATGATCCCCTTCTCCATGATAATACGGCCTCTCTATAATCTTTAGTCCCGCCGGTAAAAAGTCCGTAATGATATACGGGCCGTCAGAGGCTTTGGAGCCGAACTCATAAGAAATGTTGATTTTAATTATATCATTGACATCAAAAGGTCCTCCGGTTTTTCCTGAAACCTCATAGCTTCTTGTCACCTTAACTTCATCGTAGGTAGACTCCGATGGAGGCTTAAAAGCTGTAGGGTAAACAGCGGTAACGCCGACCCGGCCTTTAATGTTGTCAAACTTCAGTGTGGCCAGTTTTTCCGGTGAAAGGAGCAGAGGGAAGGTCTCTCTTGGCTTTAGCGTAACCTTTTCCTGCTTACCCTCCAGCCAGTAGTCAAAGCTAACAGCCTCTTCGGGAAGTCGAGGTAAGGTTTTTTTCAAAAACATCAGCTGCTCTATATATAGGAGAATATCCTTTGTGGAGTTTTCCAACAAATAGGCCTGCAGCTTATTTTGCTCATCGAGGTTTAGCCCTCCGCTTATAACTGATGCCAGAGCGGTAGCCTCAAGAATGTCATCCTGGTCCTGGCCTGTATTTATTCGGAGTTGGGTTCCCAAGTCTTCACCTTTTTCCTCTAAAATGGTTTTCATCCATTTAGATGCTGAGGGTTCATCGCCAATTTCCAAAAAGGCCAGGGCAATGTACAGCTGTTCCTTTACAGTCAAATCCTTTTGTTCTGATAGGATTTCAAGCTCAGTAAGCACAGGCTCATCAAGGGCAGCGAGGCCGTAAACGGCGATAACACTGCGCTCTCGGGTTTCTTTCGGGTCCTGT
>JAQWCA010000176.1 GCA_028706065.1 Tepidanaerobacteraceae bacterium | reverse complement strand
TTTGTCTTTATCTTTATGTATCTTAAAACCGCTGTTTTTATCCATGTAAAAATCCATTTCCCCAATGACAAAATCTAAAAATTCCGTGTATACTCGATGCATCGCCTCATTGAGGTTTTTGGATAGATCTCTTGTTTCTGTCAGATTTTGACAGGTTTTAAATTGCTCACCCATTGAATTCCCATCAATGTAAACTATTGCAATGTGGTTATTCCCTATTGTTTGACCGAGTTTGTCTACATCTGTTTCACAGGTGAACACACCTTTTGACAGCTGTTCCACAAGGCTTTGTGCATCATCTATATCGGCATTTGCATATTTTGCATAGGATGATGATGATATGTGGCCGCTTTTATCATCATCATAATTTTGTTTGAAAATATCGGCAGACTGGCCTGAAACGGGGCAGTCTGCCGTGATGCCATGCTTTGGTAAAAATGTCTGGGGGAGATATTTGCTCTTGTTTTGTTCCAGTTGTTTGTATAGATCATCTCTATCACTTTGGAAGTTGGCCATATCAAAATAAGAAATCGCAAATGCCGTATTTAAACCCGGTGCTTCGACTAGGAGTCTTCTTGTCCATATTTTGATAAATTCTTTAGCAGTTGTTTCATCACGGAAAAACAACAGGGCATTGCCACCTCCGATGTAGCCCACTTCAAAATCCACATCGGGGCTTTGAATCAAAATATTGTCCGGCTTCCTCATCCATTCAGAAAGTTCGACATCGTGATTTAAAGCAGCTTTAAGCGATTTTTCAAGACTCTCTTTGTAAATATTTGTAACAATCCTTGATGCACCGATGTTTTCCTTTAGTCGGTTACTCGAATAAACATATTTCTGAATGGAAACAGTATCGACTAAAACCGCAGTTACTCTGCCCATTACGCATCCCCCCATATATGCCGCCTGATCTCTTTCCAAAGAATATCCGGTTTTAAATGCTTTAAACCCAAAGCTAAAAACTTATGTGAAGCGGAACCGGTAATATCTTTTAAATCCTCATAAAAAACTTCAAATGTTTTATTTTCATCATTTTGTATATCATCGCTTAAGCAGGTTATTAGAATTGATCTTGCCTCATCTCCGCCCATCTGCTTTGTCCTGTGCATAATTTCAAAGCCTTTATTTTTGCACTCACCTTGTGTTGAGCTAGTTGTGCAGGAAATACCGCAAACTTGATAACCGTTTAATATCATTACATCTATTTCAAAGGGTTTAACGCTATTATGTCTTTTTATTTCTTGATTGTTTTTAATGACGATTAAGCCTTTGTCACTCATTTCTCGCAATTTTTTATCATTTTCTATGCCGCTAGTAATAATATCGTAAACATATAACTCTAGCCATTTTCCATTTAAAAAATCTACTATCTTAAATTTCATTCCATCTTTTTGTTTACCGTCATTAAGAATGGCCTTTTTTGAGGGTAGGGTTTTTAATAACTTATAGAAAATTTCCGGAATCACTTCTTCAGTATCTTTTTTTAGCTGTTCAATATCTTGGTCGCTAAACAACTTATTTTGATTTGAAAAAGGACCTTTTTCCTTCGTGTCGCTCTTTTCACAAAGAATCCTTTGAATATTTTTATTTTTCCAGTTAAAAAATTCTTTAAGCTTTCCTTCATAAATTATTTCTTTAAACTTTTCTATTGCTTCTTGATAATCAGGGTTATTTTGCTGACCGCTTGGTTTACAACCATGTAGCCTATATAAGCTATCAAGAGAAATCCCAACTATTTTTCGCAAATCATCTGTTGCAATATTGCCCTCGTCATACTTAAGTCTAAAATCCCTTCCGTCTAAATATGAAAAAGAACATTTCCCCTTAAATATTTCATAAAAATATTTATATGTATGAACTGCCATGGATTTGGTGCCACCTGTATAGTTTAAATGTACTTTGCTTTCTTTTAGTGAATCAGAATCAAGGCTTCCTTTTAAATTACGCATGATTTCCTGAGCTGACCCAACATTACTAAGCACAACTTGTTTAAATTCAATACTCCTGCCAAGTTTTTCAAGCTCATCTTCAAACTCATCTTTTATCTCATGCTCAATATTGTCCGCTAATTCCCTCGTTCCAGACTGTATCGGTTCATTCTTTTCTGAATATATGAGCCATATGCGCTTCAGGTTTTCGTTTTTCTGTAGGAAATACTTTATCACAACATAATTGGGTAATGGATTCGTGCCTATTAAAACAACCAAATCAGTAAAATCTACAGCCATTTTTTGCCTCCATTCGTATAAAGTAACACCAATATATTCCTCCTTTTGCCAAAATATTTTTAAATAATCAAATATTGTTTCGACATCATTATTGGAAAATCCTGCTAATTTTTAAATTATGAAAAAAATAAAAGCCTCTTTGGAATTCCCCAAATCGGCTTATTTGAAACCGTTGTTTTATTTTTGATTTGTTAACTCTTTAAGCTCATATAAGTTATCTCTATAAAGTTATTGGAACCATAGTTTTTAATCATTTTTTTATACTCATCATATGATTTACATAAATCTGAACGCCATACTTTAATCTTCATTTTTTCAATCGACACACTCTTTTTTGCCTCATCGATCGTTTTCCCTCTCTCTAGAACTTCTAAAGCGTATCGTTTTTACTATTTATCCTTCTTCATACTCAAAAACCGGAACCTCAATAACCTTATTAGGTTTAGTCTCATGAAAATATTCATCAAGCCTTAAAGCGGTTTTTGCATCATAGTATTTTTCTTGGCACTTCTCACATACAAATGCCGGAACATTTTCCACGATAATCAACTTGCCATTAACCCACTTTTCTACTTTCACTTTCCTTTTAAGCAAATTACCTTGCATAAGCATTTATTCATTCTCTTTTCCTCCTCTTGTTCTTTCATCAATCCACTTTGGGAGCTTTGGCTCATATGCGGTTATATAGGTAGGCTAAAAACAAACTGTAGTTCCTTATTCCATTTGGATATTGGCTCTAACCCCACATGTGTTCAACTCACTCTCTGTTGTAATAAGAGCTTTCTTAGATCCTTGCCAGGTCATGCCTGTATGCGTAGTTTCAATCCCTTATAGGTAGACTAAAAACCTCAGAAAAATGGGGGAAAGAACTCAGGCGCCGAGCAATAAATAAAATTACAGTAGGCTTATTTGGAGAAGATGCACTACTTAAAGACTTCCCTTTTACTTCCCACCGCAATAAAGAAAATGTGATATAATTTATAATGACAACTAAATATCGAGAGAACATAGCATCGGTATCCCGATGCTTTTTTGTATGAAAAAAACAGACCCGTTTTAGGGCCTGTCAATACCGAGGTGGGTTTTTAGACCTTCTTGAAGGACTTGGGAGAAATTCACTCCTGCTTCATCACCGAGGACCTTTAGATACTTTGGAACTGATACATTAATCCGCATAGTAGTTAAATCATTTGCTCTACGGTATTTGACAAAGTCAATATCTACCCACGAAACTAATTCATCGGCTTCATGTAACGGTTCAGAGATAGAAGGCTCTGGGATAGGGCGCCCGTCATCCTGTTCGCATATTCCCCAAAGACCGATGGCGTCGCGTGCCATATAAATTGCTTCTGCAAGGTCTTTCCCTTGCGTATTAATATCAAGGTCAGGAACCGTCACAACATACCCCGAATTAGCAGGTGTAAGGATAACGGGATATACTTTTACCATTTGAGAACACTCTCCTTTGCAGCTAACGAGGACTACTTTAGCCCTCGCCGCTTGATAATCTTTTTTGCTAATATATCGTTTATTTCTGTTTGTCGCGAGATGGGTTCATTCGCTTTACCATTTGTGTAAATAGTGTGGTCATGGCCTTCTCGCTTCATCCACCATCCGTTTTTCTCGAAAAGCTTTATCAGGTCCTTGCGTTTCATCTCCTCACCTCTTGATTATATTATACACATTTAGTATGTATAAGTCAAGGGTTTCAGAAAAATACTTTGGATTTTTATTGAATTTATTTATTGAGCTCCTAAGCGGGCTCTTTTCTATACCCTTGATCTAGCACCTTGTAAGAGGGGTTATCACGAGTTTTCAAGGGGTATAATTTGTGACAATGCAAAACTACTGTATACCATGATACATAAGACATTAAGGCTAGTTAGAAAGTGGTTGTTTTAGGTTGAGGGGTGAGGTTTCCTCAAAATCAAGGAGGGTCAACCTGCTTACTAAACCTTTTTAAACCTGGTTAAGCAACCTGAAAAAACCTATAATGTAAACCAAGTTAAATAGAGCTTTAGAGCTCTTTTTTCATGCAATTCTAAGGTAGGTGGTGATGGGGATGCAGAATATCCACAAATGCTTCGAATGCGGATATGAATTTGTAGATGATGGGATAAGAATAGATGGTTTGTCTTGCCCTAAATGGTTTCAATCCCTTATAGGTAGACTAAAAACTGTCAATCGCTTGTATCACTCGCTCCGCTTGCACCAGTTTCAATCCCTTATAGGTAGACTAAGAGCTATAGTTCTGATACCGGATACATGCACTCACCTCCGTTTCAATCCCTTATAGGTAGACTAAGAGCTCCACCTAGCATATTGGCAATTAGCTGTGTTGCGTTGTTTCAATCCCTTATAGGTAGACTAAGAGCGCTACGTAGAATTTTTGCCAACGGGTAT
>JAQWCA010000175.1 GCA_028706065.1 Tepidanaerobacteraceae bacterium | reverse complement strand
TTGCCCCAACATTTTGTCCTGCATATGTGGTCATAGTCATACCGAAAGTAAAATTGGGCATCATAGCGAATCCGTCTACACGCATAACGATAACGTTACATGCGATAATCATTTCCCCGAATGTATTTGTAAGGGATTGTACAGTTATCATTGCAAGGGAGAATATGACCTGAGTCAAACCTGATGGCAATCCCAGCTTTAGAAGCTGTAGCACGTATTCTTTTTTAGGTTTCATAATACTTAGATTAAAGTCAAAAATATTATCCATTGTTTTAAGTTTAATAGCACATAGAACTGCCGAAACCATCTGTGCAATTACAGTTGCCAGTGCTACTCCGGGCACTCCCATATTTAAACCCGCAACAAACCATATATCTAAGACTATATTAAGACCGGTAGAAATAAGCAAAAATACCAACGCAGATAATGAATCTCCAAGTCCTCGCAAAATTCCCGAAAGTATATTAAAATATGAAAAACCCCAGCTACCTACCAATAATATCAAAAGATAGCCTGTGCACCAATCCAAAATGGATTCCGGCGTGTTGATAAAAACCAGCATTGGGCGTACGACAATCGGTCCTATTATCATGAGTATCGCTGACGCTATTGCTGTAAGTGTGATGCATGCACCAATAGACCGAGAAAGCTTTTCACGGTTCTTTGCTCCGAAATACTGGGCGACCATTATCCCCGCTCCGGTAGCTACTGCCACGAAAAGTACAAGTAAAAAATGTAACACTGGTAAAGCACTGCCGACTGCGGCCAAAGCGTTATCGCCTACATATCTACCTATGACGATTGAGTCTACTGTATTATAAAGCTGTTGAGCAATATTGCCAATCAACATCGGAATTGAGAACTCAACAATTCGTTTCCATGGCGTCCCTACAGTCATATCTTTTGGTGAGAAAAGATTCGCAAGCCTTGCCATATTTTTATTTCATCTCCTTCTTAAAAATGTTTTTATCACTTATATTAGTTTGATAGTACAATCTTTTCGGACATTCTGCCTTCTGCAGTGGGTAATCGTAAGGGCTTAACTTTTGTGTAGTCAAGCTCCTAAAATTCAAGTTTTTTTATGTTACTACACTCTTCCAAAAAGAAATTTACCCGATTAATTTAGATTATATCATGAAGAACTCCCAACAGCAGGAAATGTATATATATCTTCAGCGGAAAAGCTTGTTTAGCAAAACAGTTGCCACTTTTATTAAAAATATGGTATCATTTTCATAAAGGTAATCGGATAAGCAGGGTGTGGTTACCATCTGCTTCCAAAAGGAAGGAGGTGGTGTGATATGTCTACATATGAGGCTGTTCACCTTATGGTTTCAGCATCTATGCTAACCGTATCGCTAATCTCCTTAATTATTGTGCTCATAAAGGCAATAAGTAAAGGAAAAAAACAATCACCCTGCCTTAGCCTGTAGGGTGATTATTAAATAATATCCCTATGTGGGAACCGCATTTATGCGATTCCGATTACCTTTATTTATATTATAACACAGTTCTTACATAAGTAAACAACAAAAAAACCTCATTGATGCAATCTCGGGAAAAGTCCGACAACGCATAAATAATGACTTTTGTTGCCGTAGATTAGCAAACGTGTAATAAAAAATATAAGAAAATAAAGGGGAGGATTCTATGGGACTGTCAAAAATAGCACTAAACAGAGTGTATGAAGATTCAATAAAAAAAGGAATAACTTCGGTGAAAGACTTAAAGAAAAAGGGAAAAACGGTTCTTTCAGATGTAAAAAAGCTGAAAGATGAAGAGATTATTGATAAGTTAAATAACCTTGGTGTTCAAATTGAGAAAACAACATTTTCTAGTTCAATAATAAATTTCCCATCGGCCGAAGCATACTATTTATGGCTGATGAATGAAAAAAAGCTTAAACTCAACGACAAGGATGAAGATATTCTCTGGATGGGAATTACAGTGCTTTGGGAAAGATGGTTTCCTGAATTACGTAATTTTGAAATGCTTGATGATAAAATATATGAAGGATACATGCTGTCGGAAAAAGGAAAATCTGAAGAAGCTTGCAATATATGGTGGGATGTGTGGAATGATATTATTCACTTTATGAACCGGTATAATATCTCTGGTATAGATGCATTTGATGAAGTATTCAGAGGGAATCAGTATATTTCCAACTGGGTATTTGATTTTGAAAATGAATTACATAATGCAGGTATAAATAATCCGGATTTTATGCAAAAAAGGATAGATTTTTGCAGTGATTATCTAAAAATAAGTGAAGACATAGAACAACTCAATATAGAAAATATGAGAAGAGCAATGGCCGAATCCTATATTTTACTTGGGAAACAAAAAGAAGGGGATGCTCTTTTTGAAAGTTTTTTAAAGGATAACCCTCAGTGGGGATGGGGGTGGATTAACTGGTCGGATTGTTATTGGCTTTCTCATAAAAATAATGATAGCGAAAAAGCCGAAGCTATACTAAAAAAGGCATTGTCTATTAAGGGATTGATGGACAGAGAAGATGTTCTTGAAAGGTTAATGAATTTTTATGATGAAAATGATAGAAAAGCAGAAGCTGATGTTATTGAAAGAGAATTAAAAGAGTTGTTGGAGAAACGAAAATTAAAAAACAATAAAATATTCACACTTAAAAACACACAACAGGTAAAAAGAAAAAAGATAGGGCGTAACGAACCTTGTCCTTGTGGAAGTGGTAAGAAATATAAAAAGTGTTGTGGCAGGTGATTATAATTACTCAAAAACAAGTTTAGGAACTTGCCGAGTCTTATAAAGGTAAACTTTTTCGGGCAACGGAGGAACATATTAGATGTTATATGAAAATATCAAACAAGGAAAATTTATAAATCGACCGAACAGATTTATTGCCAATGTAGAGATTAACGGTAAAACCGAAGTTTGCCATGTTAAAAACACAGGTAGGTGCAAGGAGCTGTTAATACCAAATGCTACTGTATTTGTGCAGGAGTGTGCCGGTGGCACCCGCAAAACAAAGTATGATTTGATATCGGTGTATAAGGGTAACAGGCTGATTAATATAGACAGTCAAGTGCCAAACAAGGTATTCCACAAATGGGTGTTGGATTCTGACTTATTTAAGAATATTGTCCTTATAAAGCCTGAAATAAAGTTTAAAGACTCTCGTCTGGACTTTTATATAGAAACAGCCAACCGCAAAATATTCATAGAGGTTAAAGGTGTTACCTTGGAGGAAAACGGTGTTGCAATGTTTCCTGACGCACCCACAGAGCGGGGAATCAAACACATGAATGAGCTTATCAACAGCATAGATGAGGGTTATGAGGCATGGGCAGTCTTTATCATCCAGATGAAAGACGTGTTATATTTCACACCGAATATAAAAACTCATAAGGCTTTCGGAGATGCCCTAAAAAATGCAAAAAGCCACGGTGTGAATATTATGGCTCTTGACTGTTATATAACGAAAAACTCTATAAAAGCAAGGGATTATGTAGAGGTAAGGCTGTAATACATGAACTTATAAGGGGTATCCAGCAGTGTGAATAACTGCGGACAAGCCCCAGGAGGATTCACCTACAATCCCGTAAGCTATTAGGAATATAGTGATGGCCCCTAGAAAAACAAAAATTACTTAAATATCCTAGGCCATATGTAATTATCATTTTATTGAAGTTATATTATTACTCATACTGCTTTATAATACAAGTAAAAAAAGGATTTGTATATTTTATGTGGAATATATAATTATGAAACCATATTTCGAAATGTGATACAATATTTTAAATCTACCTCTAAAAATTATATCGAGGTGAAGGTTATGGCTCAGGATAATACGGTTCAATCAGTAGAAAGAGCGATTAAAATACTTGAAGAACTAGCAGTGGAAAGAGAAGGTTTAGGTGTTACTGAACTTTCTCAGCGGGTCAATCTCCATAAAAGCACTGTTCACCGCATGCTTATTACCCTTTTAAATCAGGGTTATGTGGAACAGAATGCTATGTCTGAAAAATATCGCTTAGGTATAAAACTTTTGTATTTAGGTGGAGCCATTCTTGAACGGATGGATATCCGACATGAAGCTCATGACTTACTGGAAGAGCTTTCCGAAAAAGTTAATGAAACGGTGCACTTAGTAGTGCCTGATGGCTTTAGAGCAATATATATCGATAAACTGGACAGTCATAAAACTATTCGAATGCACTCGCAGATAGGTCGAATAGCACCATTACACGCTTCAGCTGTAGGTAAGGCTATTTTAGCCTTTGCAGATGAGCAATTTGTAGATGAAGTTATAGGTCGGGGGTTAGTGAAATATACACCCAAAACTATTACAGACTCTCAAAAATTGTTACAGCACTTAAAAATGATTAAAAATCGTGGATATGCTGTTGATGATGAGGAAAATGAGGCTGGAATACGCTGTATTGGGGCTACGGTATTTGATTATACAGGGAAAATAGTAGGTGCAATTAGCGTATCAGGTCCCACTGTAACTGTGATGTCGGAAAATGTTGAGGAAATCGCTAAAAATGTAGTGCATTGTGCAAAAAAGATATCTCGAAGAATGGGATAGAAGGAGAATTAAACAATATGTGGTATCTTGGCAGAAAAATACGTTAAGCAAAAGTCCTTGTTTTAAAATA
>JAQWCA010000174.1 GCA_028706065.1 Tepidanaerobacteraceae bacterium | reverse complement strand
GCAAGACAATATTTTTTCAAGGTAGTCTAAACTCCCTGATGCCTTAAAACGTTTAGTCTTTAGGCTTCTTCTCTTTTTTGACTTTTCCAGTTTTAAAATGTTATATGCAAATTTATGTAGCACTGAAAGGTTTTCAGGCATAACCAGGCATAACCAGGGGGACTGTCCCCGCGGTTACATGAAAAAGTCCCTCGTAGCGGAATATATCCAAAAGAGGGACTTTTGCCCGGCAAAGATCACTTATACGGTTCGTATCTGTTTATGCCTTTACATGAGGTGATGAGCTTTGGGGTACATCTGGAGTCAACAGCGATACGATGACGGTAACCACCGCTGATATTGCAACACCCCATAGGATTCCAAGTGGTGAAAGGGAAATAACTGAACCGATTATAATGCCTGAGCGTGCACCCCAAGGGGTAATCCTGCTGTTTTTTGTTCCCATTTCAAAGGGTTCCCCCGTCTTTTTCCAAAGGAGACCTACAAGCAATACCGGCACCACCCCTCCACCGGCCATAGTATAAGCTTTGGAGAAGAGTCCTATAATACTGCTGGAATATATGGCTGCCAATGTAGCAAACACACCCACAACAATGGTAACATACTGTGCGCATCTGACAAGTTGCTTATCGGTTAATTGTGGAGCAAAGGGTCTTATCAGGTCATTGGTTAGAATAATCGCCGCCGAATTCAGGTTGGAATCAGCACTGGACATAGCGGCAGCTAAAATCAGTGTAAATATCACTGCAAGCACCCATGTGGGGGTAAAGTTCATCATAAGCCAAGGCATGGCCTGGTTGGGATCGGCTAAGTTCGGATTTAATGTTTTGGTCACTATACCTACCAATGCCGTCAAGCTGACAAAAATCACTGCAGCTACACCGCTGACAAACATTCCCCGACGGGCAGTTGTAGCATCTTTAGCTGCAAAACAGCGTTGCCAATAAATCTGGGCTGCAAGAATCCCAAAACACCCTGTAATAAAGTTTTTAAATATTACTCCAAATGGTACATTGCTTATGGTTCCAAGTTCTGCCGCACCTACTTCTGCAAGTTTTTGCTGCAGGACACTCAAAGAAAAATTAACCGGAGCAAGGGCATAACCGTAAAATATGAAAGCAAAGACCACTACAATAATTCCTTGTAAGAAATCTGTCCATACAACTGAATAAATACCTCCTAGAAAAGTATATACGATAAATGCTACATTGAATAACATGATTATGGGAATTGGATTAGCTCCGGTAAAAGTAGCGAAAATATCTCCCATACCTTTGCCCTGTCCTCCTACCCAGGCTATCATGATACATGCTGTTAAAACGCCCACTAAAGCTCTTGTAAATTTATCCCTAACTAAGAGATCATCCATCATTTCCGAGAGGGTGTTGTAGGTAAATCTTCCGGCAAGGCCTGCAAAAATTATGGCAAAAATAATTTTTGATCCTTGTTCTCCGAAGATAAAAGGAATATCCAACATCCCTATTTTGTAACCTTGGGCCGCATGACCTATAAAGTTACCGGCTCCCATGATAGTAGCTATATCGGTAAACAAGATGAGAAACAAGGGCAGTGTTCCGCCGGCAATGGCATAGTTGGAAAAACTTTCACTGGCAGTATCTTTGACTCTTATGGAAATCCATAAAAACAGCAAGCAAAATATCACCGTGATAGTCCAAACTATTGCACTGAGACTCATGAATCTACCTCCTTTTAAGTTTTGTAGTATATTGGATATTTACAGAAATTCCAGAATGTTTCACCTCCTTTTCCCTTAATACCGCATTTATATCGGCAGGTAACGGCTCCTTTTGAAAGCTCGGTCACTGCCGTCACCTACCGCTAATTTATTTTGTTTTTACGCTATTTTCCCCAGTTCTTTCAAAACTTTTTCCAAGGCTACCATGGTATTTTCATCAGCCAAGCCTAGGGGTTGTCGCAATCCTCCCACAGGAACACCAATCATATTGAGCGCAGTTTTGACCGGAATTGGGTTGGTGATTACAAACAATGTTTTAAATATATTAAAAAGCTTTAAGTGAATTTGCTCAGCCTTTTTTGTATCACCCTTTTCAAAGCTCGTTATCATTTCCTGTATCTCACTGCCTACTATATGTGATGCTACGCTGATTACTCCTTTTGCACCCAATGCCAGCATAGGCAGAGTAAGGCTGTCATCACCGCTGTAGACCATAAGTTCAGGTGCTAATACCCGGGTTTTACCTGTCTTGTCGAGGTTGCCTCCGGCATCTTTTACCGCCACCACATTTTTTATTTGTGACAGTCTGGCCAAGGTCTCAGGTTCGATAGTCACTGCCGTCCGACCGGGTACATTGTAAGGCACTACAGGGATATCCACTGCCTGGGCAATGGCCTTAAAATGCTGATAAAGTCCTTCTTGAGTGGGTTTATTATAATAGGGTGAAACTAAAAGCAGACCGTCTACACCGATATTTTCCGCTTTTTTTGACAATTCAACACTGTTTAATGTTGAATTACTGCCGGTGCCCGCCATAATCTTGGCCCTTCCCCCGGTTATTGACTTGCTGGCTTTAAACAATTCCAGTTTTTCTTCGTCGGACAGGGTTGGGGATTCACCTGTAGTACCAGCCACCAACAATGTATCGGTACCGGTTGCCAAAAGATGTTCTATCAATTTTTCAAGAGCTTTATAATCTACCTTCAATTCCTCATCAAACGGCGTCACCATAGCAGTTATGACTCTTCCGAAAACCATCTATATCTTCCTCCTCAAATCGTTCTAATGAAAGTTTGTTCATGTCAATATCTATAGTCATTTTATTGTCTGTAATCACATCACACAAAAGCTTGCCGGTAATGGCAGAGAGAGCAATTCCATCGCCTTCGTGACCGGCGGCCATGTAAAATCCTTCTATTTGGCGGACCTTTCCAAGGATAGGAAGACCGTCCGGAGTATAAGGCCTAAGGCCTGCAAAACTCCGGATAATACTTATGTCTTTTAAGGCTGGAACCAGATTTGTTGCATGTTTTAAGACTGCTCGCAATGCTCTGTGAGTTGTGTGTTTATGGTATCCAACAAACTCCCGTGTGCCGCCTATTAAAATATTTCCATTTTTGGTCTGCCCCAGGGATAGGCCTATACCCAACCGGGAAGCCTCATCATTCCCAAGAAGCTCCGGTCGAAATTTGGCAGTGATATATCGGGCACAGTTAACATCTCCATGAATTAATGAAGCCACCGGTTCTGTTACGATTATCTGACCACGACGAGGTATTATGGGAATATCAAGACCAACCATGGTTCCAATGAATGGAGCGTAAACGCCACAGGCATTTACCACGTGCCGTGTCAATATATTTCCACTACCGGTAATCACTGAATGAACCCGACCCTTTTCCAGTTTTATATCTTTTACTTTGGTTCCCAATATGGCTTTGGCACCATATTTTTTAGCTCCTCGAAAAAATCCCAAAGTTAGATAAATGGGGTTCACTTCACCGTCCATGGGACTGTAAGTAGAACCGATAATATCCTTGGAAAAAGCCGGCTGTCGCTCTCGGGCTCTGTCCCGATCCAGCAGTTGCACCTCAAGACCTAGTTTGTTTTGCCTTTGTACAAACTGCTCCATGACCTTCCACTGCTCTTCCGTATAAATGACTATCATGCCACCATCATTTTTATACTCTATATCCATATCCAATTCTTTTCGTAAATCAGGAAAGAGTTTCACACCCTCCAGAGCCATTTTAAGGTGTAGCCCTGGATTTTTTGATTGTAAAAGTACTGCCTTATCACAAGCTCCTGAGGTTCCTGAGGCAATGTCGTTTTCTTCTATCAGTGTAACTGATACGCCTTTTTTTGCCAGCTGATATGCTACGGAACAACCTATAACCCCGCCGCCGATAACTACCACATCTGTTGATTGCATCAAGGTTCCCCTTTCATATTCTACTTATAATAAATATATGCAAATACTGTGCCAAAGAATAATAGCATTTTTCTAGCTTTTAGAGAACCTTTTGCATGAAGCTTTTCTAATTATTATAAGTCTTGGCGAGTAGTACCGGTGAAATATTTAGAAAACACAGGTTATATGAGTTCTAATAATTGGAATTCAAATTCTAATTATTAAATACTTACTACAGTTTAATCTCATATTTTTTTATCTTGTTATAAAGAGTAGCTAGAGAGATTTTCAATGCTTTAGCTGCTTTTTGCTTGCCTTCCACACTCACTCCATATTCCTCCAAAGCCTTTTTAATCAACCTCCGTTCCATCTCCTCAATGGGTACTATCCCGCCCTTGATTCGTGTTCTTTTTTTGAATTGGTCAAAATAAGGTAAAAGCAGGTCTTCAGTAATCCATTCACCATCGACCATAAGAATGGTTCTTTCAAAAATGTTTTTGAGCTCCCGCACATTGCCCGGCCAATTATATGACAATAATAATTCCTGGGCCTTATTGGTCAATCCCTTTACATTTTTATAAAATTTGCGGTTAAATTCCCGAATATATACAGCGGCCAGTGCTATTGAATCTTCTTTTCTTTCCCTAAGAGGAGGTATATGAATATTGATGACATTAAGTCTGAAGTAGAGGTCTTCTCGAAAACGCCCTCGTTTAATCAATTCAAATAAGTTCTGGTTTGTAGCGGAAATAATACGCAC
>JAQWCA010000173.1 GCA_028706065.1 Tepidanaerobacteraceae bacterium | reverse complement strand
ATATAGTCAAATTTTTTATGTGCTTCTTCCTCGGTGATTATACCCTTTTTAATCATAAAAGGTATTGTCTGCTCTGTCACGTACCCAGAGTCCAGTTCTCTCATATAGTGACCGTTTATCCATGTAAGTTTTTTTACATCATAGATTGCTGCAGTCTTGTTCACTCTCTCCAAGGTAAATTCTTTTATGGCCTTGTCCATATTAAAGATTTCTTCAGTGCCCTCAGGTGACCATCCAAGCAAAGTTAGGTAGTTTATAATAGATTCCGCTAAATACCCTTGATCTCTGAACTCCTCCACAGATGTAGCGCCATGACGTTTGCTCAGTTTGCTGCGATCCGGGGCCAGTATCATTGGCACATGGGCAAACAGTGGTATGTCATAACCCAAGGCTTGGTAAGCCTGAACCTGTTTGGGTGTATTTGACAGATGCTCTTCAGCTCTAAGTATATGGGTCATTCCCATAGCATTGTCATCGATAACACAGGCAAAATTGTAAGTTGGTATACCGTTGGATTTAACTATTATAAAATCATCCAACACTGAGTTATCGAAAACCACTTTCCCACGAATCAGGTCTTTCACCGTAGTTTGACCTTCTTTTGGCATCTTAAGTCTTATAGTGGGTTTTCTACCCTCGGCTTCAAATTTAGATCTTTGTTCCGGGGTAAGATTGCGACAGCTGCCATCATATTTCGGTGGTTTACCGGCTTTTAGAGCTGCCTCACGCCGCTGGGAAAGCTCCTCAGGGGTGCAATAGCAATAATAAGCTTTCCCTTCGGATAAAAGCCGGTCTACTTCTTTTTTATAAAGTTCCAAGCGATGGGATTGGAAATATGGTCCAAAATCCCCACCTGTTTCAGGCCCTTCATCCCAGTCGAGTCCCAACCATTTTAAAGACCGTAGGATCTGTGATGTAGATTCTTCTGTAGAACGCTCTGTATCGGTATCTTCTATTCTCAATATAAAGGTTCCTTTATTGTGTCGTGCATAAAGCAGGTTAAAAAGTGCCGTTCGAGCACCACCTATGTGTAGGCTTCCGGTAGGGCTCGGCGCAAATCTGACTCTTACCTTATCTGGCATATATCAAACACTCCAATCAAACTATTAGATATTATCAAAGTTAAGTATAGCACTACAGTTTTTACTTTACAATAATCGAGTTCTTTATAAGCTCATAAACTTTAAGTAAGGGTAGGCCCTTTTCCTTGGATAATTTTTTCATATCTCCATATTCCGGTGTGACTCTAACGATTTCATCCCCCATTTTTGCAATCTTTGCCCTGATGTTTCCTAATGGGGTATCCAGTTCTTTAATCTCTCTATAAAGTTTAGCGCGATCTGCTTCTATTTTTCTTACCCCTAAAGTTGTAGTTTCTCTAAGTATAGCTTCTACTAAAATGTGTTTTCTATCCGATGTACATAGACATGTAAGTTTTACAGCAGGTCGACTTTTTTTCATGATTATGGGTGTGAGAAAAACATCCAAAGCCCCCTTTTCAAAAAGACTTTCGATTACTCCATCATAGAACTCAGGATTCATGTCATCTATATTAGCCTCAAGGATGACTACTTTGTCCCGATCTAATCCGGTATTACCGACATCACCGACACTATAACGTTCGTTCAGTAGCAGAGCTCTTAAAACATTAGGCGACTTTCGTTCGGCCTTACCTAATCCGTAACCCGCTTTTTCGGGAATTCCCGAAGGCATGGACCCATATTTGTCAACAAACATAGATAAAAGAAGGGCCCCGGTCGGAGTTGTAAACTCACCTGGTTCATCCCCTGAGTATACTGGAACTCCTTTTAATAACTCCATAGTAGCAGGAGCCGGCACCGGCATTACCCCATGAGCACACTTTACTGTTCCGAATCCAACATTAATCGAAGAGGCATAGACTCGACATGGTTTTAGCATATCCATGAGAATACAAGCTCCTACTATATCCACGATAGAATCTACCGCTCCCACCTCATGGAAGTGGATTTCCTCGGGAGGCTTTCCGTGAATACCACCTTCGACAACAGCTAATTTGTAAAAAGCCTCTTTGCTTATTTGTTTTACCTCAGGTTTTATTTTGCTGCCATCTATTATTTCATAGATTTGTTTTAAGCCCCGATGGGGATGATGTTCATGGGCTTTTATATTCACATCGGTCCCGGTAATACCGCCTTTTAAGGCCTTTTTAATCTCTACTTCGTAGTTAGGTAAAGGAAGTTTATTAAGTTCATTTAAGAACTCTTCCTCACTAAGACCTAAGTCGAGCATAGCACCTAGGAACATATCTCCGCTGATACCTGAAAAACAGTCCAGATATAAACTAATTTTATCATTGTTATTTTTTATATCACTCACTCCCTAAATAAAGTCTTTGCTGATCTGTATAATTTCTTTCATGGATATCTCTCAATCCATACGATTTATTTGATGAGCCACATATCCTGCTCCAAAGCCGTTATCGATGTTAACCACGGACACACCACCGGCACAGCTGTTGAGCATAGCGAGTAAGGCTGAAAGACCGTGAAAGTTGGCTCCATAGCCTATGCTAGTGGGAACAGCTACTACAGGTTTATCAACTAAGCCACCCACTACACTGGCTAAAGCTCCCTCCATACCTGCCACCACGATTATTACCCTAGCTGATTGGATTACTTTCATATTCATAAATAATCGGTGGATTCCCGCCACCCCTACATCAAACAGTCTTTCCACTGAATTACCAAAAACCTCTGCAGTTACAGCTGCTTCTTCGGCTACGGGTATATCCGATGTGCCTGCTGTTACCACTGCAATAGTTCCTTGGTTTTGGGGTGCTTTATTCCTTTCTATGGCGAAAATCCTTGCAGCTTCATGGTATTTAGCATCTGGAGCAATTAATTGCACCTCATGAAAAGTCTTCAAATCCGCTCGCGTCCCCATGACATTGCTACCATTTTTAAGCATATGGCGGGTTATTTCAACAACCTGCTTTGTAGTCTTACCTTGGCAGTATATTACCTCCGGTACCCCTCGCCTAAGACTTCGATGATTGTCAATCCTAGCAAAACCTAAATCTTTATAAGGTAGATTTTTTAGTTCCTCCAAAACTTCATCGACAGTTACATTTCCTGCCTGCAGTTTTTCCAAAAGACCTCTTAATTTTTCCAAACCGCCTTATCCTCCTCTTTAAGCCCTTCATTCATACTACCTGTTCTGTATCCTGCCAAATCCAATGTAACAAAGGTAAAGCCCAAACTTTTAAATTCGCTTATTATCTTATCACGAAAACCTTGCCCAGCAAACCTGCCTATTTCCTCAGGCAACACTTCTATTCGGGCAAGGTCTCCATGGCTGCGGACACGAAATTGATAAAATCCGAGACCCCTCAACAAATTCTCAGCTTCAGCCACCCTTTTCAACTTTTCCCGAGTTATTTTTTCTCCATAAGGAAATCTAGAAAAAAGGCATGCATAGGAAGGTTTATTCCATGTAGAAAGCCCCATATCTTTTGAGGCTTTTCGTATTTCATCTTTGGTCAAGCCGGCTTCTTTTAGCGGGCTTATAATACCTAGTTCCTGTATGGCAACCATTCCGGGCCTGAAATCTTCAGTATCGCTAAAATTCGAACCCTCCACTACAAAATCATAACCCTGCTCTCTGGCAATGGCGGTAAACTTATTGAATAAATGCCGCTTACAAAAGTAACACCTTTCGGGAGGATTGTCTGAGATGCCGGGGATACTAAGCTCCTCTGATTCTATTATGCTTTGCCTGGCATTTAAGAGCTTTGCCAAGCCTTGAGCTTCTATAAATTCTTTTTCAGAAAAGGCTTCAGACCGGGCGGTTACTGCCAGGACATGATCCCTCCCCAAAACATCCATACACACTTTTAGTAGGAAAGTGCTGTCAACACCGCCTGAAAAAGCTACTGCCACCTGTCTGAGTGCTTGAATTCTTTGCCTTAGCTTTAAAAGTTTCTGTTCCAACATATCATTATCACCTCTTAACAAAGTGGAATATGCTGCCCTCTGCCCTGAATAAAAAAGAACCGTCCCCGAATATTCATGCTTGGGCAAATTCCTCAATGATTCTATCACCTAAGTGCCCATAGCGTTTTAGTGCCCTATTGTTCTGAATAGAAATTGTGAGAGCCTGTTTTGTGCCGACCAACACCAGTAATTCTTTTGCACGAGTAATGGCGGTGTATACCAGGTTACGCTGCAGCATTACATAATGTTGGGTTGTTATTGGCATTATAACCACCGGGAATTCGCTACCCTGGCTTTTGTGAACCGATAAGGCATAAGAAAGACTCAATTCTTCCATCTCCTGGCCTTGATAAATCACTTCCTTCTCCTTCCACGCATCTGCAAAAGATACCAATACTCTTCCTTCATCATCAACTTTGATAATATGACCCAAATCACCGTTAAATACTTCTTTATCATAATTGTTTTTAACTTGCATAACTTTATCGCCTTCACGATAAACATGTAAGCGATAATGGTGTTCTTTTTTATTATTAGCTGGTGGGTTCAATAGAGCTTGGAGACTGTTGTTCAAGTTTTCAACCCCAACCACCCCTCTTTTCATGGGTGTTAGCACCTGAATATCTTTCATTGGATCAAAGTTGTTGTATTCAGGCAATCGGGTTTTGGTCAATTCCAA
>JAQWCA010000172.1 GCA_028706065.1 Tepidanaerobacteraceae bacterium | reverse complement strand
AATACTGTTAAATTATTTCTCATTGCGATCTCTCCCCAAGCTTAATATGATTGTTAAATCGTTTATTCTTCTCTTTAATCATTATTCCCAAAACTACACCTTATAATCGCTTTGTTTTAAATTTATCGTATAACCCCAATATTTTTTACTGTTGTGTAGACGTTTATATTAATTTTGACATCAGGAAAAGTATCTTCCCAATTTTTCTCATATTTTTCCCATAAATCAGGTTCATATTTATACAAGTGCTCACTTAACTCCAGCAGATCAACTCTATAGGTATCTCTAAGTTTTTCTATCCCTTTTGCTATCTGAATCATTACCTCTTTTGATACCATGTCCTGCAGTCTCTTTACTTCATCCAATTCCAGCGTAACACCATGGGTAGTGCTGGCTATATTGCCATCAAGATAAACTTCGAGAGAAAATTCCGGCACCGGTTCTTTGGTCTTGACGGAAAGTTTTCTTTTTTGTCCTAGAATTGTGAAAGTCACACTACCACTGCCCTGAGGATCTTTTACCACTATATCGCCACCCCTTATTTTACCCATAAAAAAGTTCACACCCTGTGTCTCTTCTTCATCAAGCCATCCCACCATGCGGTAATCCTTTATAACAGCAGCCCCACCGACATACACTTCGGTTTTGTTCGGCTTTATTTTGCTAACGAGTGCATTGCCTTTTGAAGTATGAAGACTGCTCAAAAAACCTCCCAAATCTAAATCGATAAATTTACCCGAAAAACCGGTGCCACTGTAAATGGATTCCATATATTCCGCCTTGAGTTTTTCTGTCCAAGGAACTACCTCCAAAACTTTTTTCGCTTTCCCTGAACAAATAGCTATCCGACTTCGCCTGTTAAATTCTGTTTGGCGAGTTAGCGGATTTATGACATTTTTGATGTTTTCTCGCGCTACATCTTCACCGATTACCACAATTCTCATATGTTCAAAAAATATATCTCTGTTGAGTCTCAAGGCCAGGTTTCTTGCAGCATCGATAATTGAACTACCTACTGTAGATGCAGTAGCCACCGTTTTTCCTCCACCTCCACCTCCACCTTCTCCGCCAACAATCTCCCGCGCTATTGGAAAGGAAAATTCAAAGGTGTATTTATCCTCCTCATTACCAGTATCAATTCCAACAATTCCAACAAATAGCCGCCGGTCAATCTCTATCATATCCCAGCATCCAACCAGGAAAAATATGGATATTAAAAGACACATCAAAACTTTTGTTTTAAATCTAATCATGCTGTCTGCCCCCTTTCTTTAACACTATTGACAGTATTAAAATCGCGAGGGGTATTAATATACCCACCGTAATACTTCCTATTTTCACACCGTATACAAGTTTTTCAGTCACTAGAATATTCGGAGGTATGGTTGCAAAAAGATAGATCCATGGAAACAAAATTGTTATAAAAAACTTAAATTCTCTTGCTTTTGTCAGGTGTGTAAAGGCAAGGGAGCCGGTAAAAAATAAACTGTTAGCCGTAGTAAAGGATGCTATGGTCCAAAGGGCAAGGGCCATGGCATCCAATCTTTCGAAAACTCTACCCGGGGCCATAATTGTTCGGATAATAGTCATCCCAGGCCAAACAAGCACCTTTGAATTTTCTACACCGATAGATACAAAAACTACTATTACAATAAATAGATATATCATTGTTGATATAGCTACGCTTAAAAACATGGTCCAATAAATTCTTCTCGGACTTCTCATATATGGGCCCAGCATTAGCAATATTTCAATTCCAAAAAAACTGAACATAGTATTCAAGCTACCAAGTGCCATGGCTTTTGGTGGAGTATTTAAAAAAGGAAGAAGCTCTGTAAAATCTGCTTTGGGAATCGCTATTATATACATGGCAAAAACCGGAATTATCAGTATCGGCAGGAGGATTTCAGATATTCTTGCGGTAGGCTCGATGCCATGCCTAATTAGATATACTGTAAGCAGCATTTGGGTCACTATGATAAATTCCCTTGGAGTCCTTTGCAACATAAAAGCATTGATAACTTCAGCAAAAGTTCGAATGACTATTGAGGTAGCTAGGATGAAATATATTATTAGTATTATCCCTAACAAAAATGCAGGAGCTTTACCAATTACCTTCTGGGAATATTCTATGAAGGTATCATTGGGAAATCTTCTTATTAACGTGCTTAAGATAAGACTGCCCCCAAAGGCTAAAATCCCTCCTGTAATTACAAGAATCCAACCATCGGAATTACCATATATAGCCACGTCCCTGGGGAGGCTCAGAAGCCCTATTTCCAAAATGGTGGTAATCATTAAAGCCACCGTTTGCGGCACCGTTATCTTATCGTTATTTGTCAGCATTCTCATCCCCCACTTTATCTATGGTATCATGCCGGCGATCGTTAATTCTGTCCAAGTCTTCTGGCCGGGTGTATCCAGGCCTAATTTCCATGGAAGGCATTGGCCCCCGCACTATGGTATCCTTACTTTCAGACCATCGGAAAGAAACAAAGGGTGAAAGGTAATGGGCTCCAAAACTCTTTAATGTTACCATGTGGATGGTAAGCCCTAAAAGACCCAACATTACACCGTAGAGCCCGGCCACGGCTGCCAATGCCATAAAAATAAAGGTAATCAGTCGAAATCCTATTGCTACGCTATAGTTAGGAATGGCAAAGGATGATATGGCATTTATCGCTACTACGATAACCATGATAGGGCTCACTATGCCAGCACGAACAGCGGCTTCTCCCACCACAAGGCCCCCAACAATTCCTATGGTTTGACCGATAGGCCCAGGCAACCGCACTCCTGCCTCTCTCAACACCTCAATTGAAAACACCATGATCAATGCTTCTAATACTGCTGAAAAAGGTACACCTTCCCGACTAGCCGCAATGGATAAGGCGAGATCAGTAGGAAGCATACCAGGATGAAAGGCTGTCATGGAAATATATAAGGCTGGAAAAGTAAATGCGAAAAATGCAGCCGTAAAACGGAGGATCCGAATCATTGATACAATATACCAGCGCTCATAATAGTCTTCCGGTGACTGGAAAAGGCTTAATAAAGTAGCTGGGGCCAAAAGGGCAAAGGGTGTGTTATCACATATGATGGCTACATTCCCTTCAACTAACGACGCCGCCACTATATCCGGTCGTTCAGTGCGTCGAAGTTGTGGAAAAGGTGAGAGCCAATCCCCTTCAATCATTTGCTCAATATATCCACTTTCCAACACACTGCTGATATCTATGGTATTAAGCCTTTTCAGGACTTCATCAACTATTGAGGGCTTGGCAATTCCTTGAATAAACATTATACCCACATCTGTGCGGGTATGACGGCCTAGTTTTATAGTCTTTACTTTAAGGTTTGGGTTCTTTAATCTTCGTCGCACCAATGCCACATTTGTTCGATATGTTTCAGTAAACCCGTCCCTTGGCCCTCGTATTACAGCTTCGGTAGAAGGTTCTTGGACTCCTCGCTTTTCCCAACCTCGGGTGCTTATAATCAAAGCTTTTTCAACCTTATCCAAAAATAGCACTGTATCTCCTGACAGTATGCCCATAATAACCTCGCCAAAATTATCTGACTCTTCCAAATCCCCAGCGGTCAAAAGGCCTTCCTTTATCATATTAAAAAAATTATTGCCTACACTATATTCCAAAGTAAATTGGCGAGTAAATAACATGAGGGATTTTAATATATCATTTTGGACTGTATCTTTATCCACCATACCATCAATATATATAAGAGACATCTGATGTTTCGGAGCTTGCCCCATGTAAAAATCCCTTGTTATCACATCATCACAATCATAAAGATAATCGTGGACACCATCGATGTTTTCTTTTATATCCTTTTTAAGTTTTCTACTTTTATCCGGAGACATATCCCTTTCGAAAAAAAGTTCTTTTTTCTTGCCGGTATACAGTTTTGAAAAAACTTCAGTCATAATTGCACTCCTCAGTTTGGAAATAATAGGCAGTAAAGCACTGCATAACCCCTAATACAGATATTTTAGTAAAATAAATAACGCAACAGAGCCGAATATGTATAAGACACCTATGATCGTGGCTGCCTTTTGTTCACCTTTTAAACTCTTTTTTGAAAGGTCTATTCGATCAATAACTAGAAGATAAATTCCGCTGAACACGAAGATTATTACTGTAGTTAATTGAAAGACGTTTTTTAAATTAGAAATAATCATATCCAGCACCTAAATTACCCCTTTCTTGCTATCTTCTTATATTCTTGTCTTATTAGCACTTTTTTATGAGAATCTGATGCTGTTGAGAAACTAATCTTTTTATATTTCCCAGCAGTAATTTCGTCACAATATTCAATAACTTAATAAGTTAAGTGTCATACACCGGAGTTCCGGGGTTGATGTGAGGTTGAATTTGATTTATACTGTTTACATGATATTAAAAGGTAGGTGCAATATATGGAGATTTTAGTAACTCTTGACGTTTTAAGACAATATAGTGATAAAAAAATGGTTAAATTTCCACCAGATACTTTGGTTACGAAAGAAGCTCGGATATACGCAGCAAAACACGGCATTAAGCTGTATTTGGGAGATCATCTGATGGAGGAACCAAGCCATACAAATGGTATCACCAGTGCTAGAGCTATTATATCGGTAATCGGTGAAGATCGGGTGGGAATCATC
>JAQWCA010000015.1 GCA_028706065.1 Tepidanaerobacteraceae bacterium | reverse complement strand
CGAAACTTAAATTCTTCAGGAGTTAATCCAGTTGATTGTAGATATGTCTTTAAGTCATATCCACTAAACTTTAAATTCATAGCAAAGTCCGTCATAAGTCTCTCAACTTCGTACTTTATCATCACCTCAGGGATATCTACTTCAGCAATTTCTATCAGTTTATTTACTATGGAAGCTTTTAAAGACCCTTCCTCAATTGATTTTGCCTTTTGCTGTAATTTACTTTTTATATCTTCCCTTAGCTCGTCTAATGTGTCGAATTCGCTCACATCTTTTGCAAACTCATCATCCAACGGTAGTAGTTCTTTTCTTTTAAGTTCTTTTAAGGTTACATTAAAAACGGCTTTTTTACCTGCTAATTCCTCAGCCTTATAGTCTTCCGGGAAAGTAACTGATATATCCTTGTTATCACCTAGCATCATACCAACCACTTGATCTTCAAAACCATCTATAAACATGCCCGAACCCAAATCCAGTGAATAATTTTCTGCGGCACCGCCATCAAAGGCTTCGTTGTCAATTGTGCCCTTAAAATCAATGACTGCAATATCTCCTTTTTTCGCTGCTCTATCTTCAACTACAACAAGTCTGGTGTTTCTCTCCTGGATAGTTGACAGTTCTTTTTCTACTTCACCATCAGTTACATTATACACAAATTTTTCTACTTCTAAACCTTTGTATTCCTTGATACTGACTTCAGGCTTAACTACTACTTCAGCCGTGGCCAACAATGGTTTCCCAATTTCTATCTGCTGGACATCAAATTTGGGCTGGTCTACTGGTTGAAGTTCAAGTTCCTCCACCCCCTGTTTATAGGCTTCAGGCAAAAGAATTTGGGCTGCATCTTCATAGAAGACTTCCGGACCGTAATGCAGTTCAATAAGTCTTCTAGGGGCTTTCCCGCGCCTAAAACCAGGGATAGTAAAGCGCCTAGCGTTTTTCCTATATGACTGTTGCATTGCTTTTTCAAATTGTTTTTCATCTACTTCAAGGTTTAAATAAGCGGTGTTTTTCTCTATCTTTTCCAGATTGACTTTCATTATGCTCCTCCTTGCAATTACCATTAATTCAATTTCTCTCTCGGTGCGATTATATTATAGCATAAATAAATTATGCAATCCATGAAGAAAATACAAACATTAAATCATAAAATAACACCTCGGTATGGACCGAGGTATAAAATCCGATTATATTTTAATATGGTGCGGGCAAGAGGATTTGAACCTCCAAGGAAAAATCCACCAGATCCTAAGTCTGGCGCGTCTGCCAATTCCGCCATGCCCGCATGGTGGGTCATGGAGGACTCGAACCTCCGACACCCTGATTAAAAGTCAGGTGCTCTGCCGCCTGAGCTAATGACCCATGGCTGGGGCGGCAGGATTCGAACCTACGCTGCAGGAGCCAAAGTCCTGTGCCTTACCGCTTGGCGACGCCCCACTAGTTAGATGTCAGATGCCGGATGTCGGAATTTGATTCTGACTTCTGGCCTCTCATTTGTATTATGGGGTGGATAGTGGGATTTGAACCCACGGCCTCCAGAGCCACAATCTGGCGCTCTAACCAACTGAGCTATACCCACCATATATGGCGCACCCGAGAGGATTCGAACCTCTGGCCTACGGATTAGAAGTCCGTTGCTCTATCCAGCTGAGCTACGGGCGCATGGAGCGGGAAACGGGATTCGAACCCGCGACATTCAGCTTGGAAGGCTGACGCTCTAGCCAGCTGAGCTATTCCCGCATGGTCGGGGCAGAGGGACTTGAACCCCCGACCCCATGGTCCCAAACCATGTGCGCTACCAAACTGCGCTATGCCCCGATATCTTGAAGACAATGTATAGTATACATTAAATAATTTTTTGAGTCAAGATTATTTTAACATAACTTTTATGGTTTTTCAAACTAGCTTTTCCTCAATGGTTTTCAAGACTTTATTATACAGTGTCAATGTAAGCATTGATGTTTCCCTTTATTATTTCTAGTATTCCGAAGGTACCCGGACCACCATTTTTAGGTAGAGTTATACTGCCTGGATTAAAAAATAATATATTGTCAATGTAAATATTTTCAGGAATATGAGTGTGTCCGAAGATAACTATATTAGCTAAAAGTTCTTTAGCCCGGGCAAGTAGCCTTTCATAGCTATATTTCACTCGATACATGTGCCCATGGGTTAGAAATACCTTTTTACCCTCTATATCCAACACCTTATCTTTTAATGCAAGTTCGTAAGAATCACAATTGCCTGCAACATTATGCACCTTGTATTTTAACATTTCCAAATAACGAGCATCAGAAACTAAGTCTCCGGCATGAAGCACCATATCTACATCTTTAATGTTTCTCAGTGCCTTCTCTGCTAGATATACCAACCCGTGAGTGTCACTAAATACAACTATTTTCAAGGTTAGCCTCCTATATGTATGAAAAATGTCTTTTTATTTTTTCCAAGGCCTTTGCTCGATGGCTTATCCTATTTTTATCATCGATAGAAACCTCTGAAAGTGTCCTACCTAAAGCTGGCACGAAAAAAATCGGATCATAGCCAAAGCCTCCTATTCCCCGTGGTTTAAAAGTAATATAGCCTTCTAAAATACCTCGCTCCAAAAATACCTTTTTATCCGGAAAAACAAGAGCCAGGCTGCACACAAAGCGAGCCTGTCTTTGGTTCGAAGGAATGTCTTTCATCTCAGAGAGGAGTTTTTTTATATTGTCTTCATCGGTTGCATTCTCACCTGCATACCGTGCAGTAAATATCCCGGGACTTCCTTGCAGTGCTGAAACTTCAAGACCTGAATCATCAGCCAGTGCCGGAAAGCCTGTATTCTTCACTACGGCATTTGCTTTTAATAGAGCATTTTCATCAAAAGAAGAACCGGTCTCATGAATCTTGATATGAGGAAAATCCGATAAGGAGACCATTTCAAACCTTGTACACCCAAGTATCTTCTTAAATTCTAAATACTTCCCTTTGTTTTTTGTGGCAACTACTAAAATATTCATCGTTAGAAAGTCAACACTCAAAATCAATCAATAACTTTTTTTGAACCTGTATTAGCTCGGAGATACCTTTAAAGGCTAAATCCATTAAAGCATCCATATCAGAACGAGTGAAAGGGAAGGACTCACCGGTTCCCTGTATCTCCACAATCTGACCTTCGTCAGTCATTACTAAATTCATATCTACCTGAGCATGGGAATCCTCAATAAATCTTAAGTCCAACATTTTTTCGCCATCGACAATTCCCACACTGATCGCTGCAACATAGTTCCTGATGGGATTATCTTTAATCATCTTGTTTTCTTTCAAAGCTTTAACGGCATCAGCCAATGCAAGAAATGCACCGGTTATTGCAGCTGTTCTAGTCCCACCATCAGCCTGTAGTACATCACAATCCAGCCAAATGGTCCTTTCACCCAGAGCTGAAAGATCTACTACAGATCTTAATGCCCTCCCTATCAATCTCTGAATTTCCATAGTTCTACCACTTGGTCTTAACGTTTCCCTTACATTTCTTACCTCGGTTGCCCGGGGCAGCATAGAATATTCAGCAGTGATCCAACCTTGCCCTTTACCTCTTAAAAAAGGAGGAACTTTTTCTTCTACGGTAGCTGTGCAAATTACTTTTGTATCTCCAGCCTCTATAAGCACGGAGCCTTCAGCATATTTATTTATATTTCTAGTAATAGTTATAGGTCTTATTTCATCATTAGCTCTTCCATCCACTCTTGACAAAAATATTCATCCTCTCTTGAAAATAAAATATATGTTAATTTTTATTAAATGCTGCCCGGATTAATATAAAGAGGTTTAAAGATAGGAGTCTCAAGAACAGTTCCTTCAGGTAATGCTCCTGCTTCGCCTTCCACTTGTAAGCTAACTGTTTCAACTCCCGGGAATTCCGAAACGGTTAGCACTACAGAATTGACTACGGATTGTTCGACATCAATTCCCCCACCGTATCCCTCAATTTCTTTTGAAAAATTGACTACTACCTCGCCGTCTTTTTTAATAACATCAAGTATACGTGTATCCTTTGGCAGCACAGATACAAGACCCATATCGTCAGAAGGGCCTTTAACCAGTTCCTCCAAGGCAGTTTTTATATGATTCTCACTTTTTGCTACCATACGAGTAACTGGAACAAAATAGTTGAAATTCCCACTGAAATTTGCACTTTTGAAATATAAAGTTACCGGCATTATCTCTGGTGACGCATCTATCGATGTCTCAAGATTTATGTTCTCCCTATTAAGCATTGCTTTTATCTGGTTCCCATGAGGTGTTTTATCCAGCGGTTTTCCCTCAACTAGGATTTGAACTTGATCTATTGATGGAAATTCCGTTAGTGTATATATTACGGAACAGATTGCATTTTGCTCAGCTATTTTATCTGAGAACTGCAAGATATTAGAATTAAAATCTACCTTAGCTACACCATCCCGAATTGTCATGCCTATTATCTCTGTACCCTCTGGTAGTGAAGGCCTTAAGCCTTTTTCGGCTAGCTCCAACCGAAGCTCCTCGCTATCTACTAGACTCTCTAAGGCAGCTTTGCCTATGCCTTCAATCCATGGGATGTCCCTCGTAACAGGTACTAATAAATCATGTTCGTTGACAAAATAAAATACCGTCTTTCTCAGATGAGCTAAAGCCTCTTCGGAGTTTTCCTCAGGTTCGGGGGATTCTTCCTCAGACCGCTCTCTTTTTAATAATCCGCATCCTGTAGCACTAATAACTAATATAAATATGATCATCAAACAAATAGCTTTTTTCGACATATAAAGACCTCCTCTTTTTAATCTAATTAATATATATTAATTAGGAGGTTTTTTATGCCGATAAAAGACAAGCAATTATTTCTTTTTCATGGTTTGTCTAAAGTATCCCCCTTTGCTTGCCCTGGTATCCATGATAGTAACAAATGCAGTATGATCGTTTTGATCAATAAATTTTAAGAGTTCGTTCAGTTTTTTTCTCGGCAGAGATACCATCAATACTTGCTTAACTCCTTCCTTTCCCTTACCTTCCAGGACTGTAACACCAAAACCCATTTCTCGAATTGATATACAGATATCGTGCCGCTCTGTGATGATCTGTATAGTAGTAAGACCTATGGCAAGTTTCTCTTCAATATAACTTCCCATAAAATTTCCTGTTGCAAATCCTAGGGCATATACTATCAAATTTATGGGATTATCCAACCCGCCCACTACTTTATTCAAAGCAGTTATGTAAATAATAACTTCGAAAAAACCAATACTGCCCGCTATAAAGCCTTTTCCCCTAACAATCATCAAGGTCCTCATAGTGGCTAAGGAAACATCTATCACGCGAGCAAAAAAAATAAAGAGATAACCCCATATCAGCGCAAGCAAAATGTTTTACCCCCTATTTAAAAATCTTTTTATTGTAATTTAACGTAATAATATCAAACCCTCAATTTCATGTCAATCAATTCTTCCGCTCAGGTAATTCACAATTCCCTGGAATATCCCCTCAGCAACCTTCTGTCTAAACTCATCTGTCATTAGAAGAGCAAGATCGCTTTTATTGCTCATGAAACCGACCTCCACTAAAGCTGACGGCATCTTGGTCTCTCGAGTGACTACAATACCGGTACGTTCAACTATACCCCTATCGTTTAATCCAACATATTTCGTCATAGCGTTTTGTATGGCTTGGGCAAATAGCTTTTTCTCAGGATCTGGAAAATATAGGGTTTCGGTTCCTGACGCACCGCTACCTGCAGAATTATTATGAATGCTAATAAATAAATCAGCATCGATTTCATTGGCCATTCCAGCACGAACAAAATGGCTGACAAAAGTATCATCATCTCGTATCATAAAAACTCTTGCACCATTAGCCTCTAAGAGTTTTTTCAGTTTTAAGCCAATATCCAAGTTTAGATCTTTTTCCTGAACATTATCAATTATAGCACCTGGTTCACTGCCGCCGTGACCCGGATCAACGACTATAAGCTTGTTTTTTAATGGAGAACTGTGTATTGCAAGCCTAATAAGAGCCGCTGGCGGAGATGATAGCGTTTCGTAGCTAGTAAAGGAGTTTAAGTTGACGGATATTTCAAGATTGTAATTCTTTGAATCTTTTACCTTGACCAGTTGAATATTATCTATAATATTATCCTTCACACTTATCACATCTTGATCGAGTAAATTTGTGCCAATAGCCACTCCGGGTATGACTATTTTTAACTTTTTATTATTTTTATCAGTCTTTAGTTCATACCCTATTTCACCGCTGGCGGCTATTTCTATGATATCCGCATCATCTGCACTGATTACTTGTACATCTTCTACGGTGTTTACTTCGGAAAAAATTACAGAAAAGACGTTGTCATCTTGAAAAACCTGATAGTTAATATCTCCTTTTAAATCAAAAACAGCTCTCACCGTATTTTCAGCAAACTGTCCTAATCGGATGTCTTTCACAAAGTCATTTTTAGGAACTTCGGGAGGATCTAATTCGGAAAGCATGGCATCACTTATATCCAATACTAATCTGTCCGGGTTCGACAGAAAAAAATAATTCATTGTGGCAGGATTTGTGGTTTTAAGCTTGACTAAAAAGTCATGTCGCTGACTCTCAATTTTCACATCTTCGAGAATGTTATCAAATGTTAAGATTACACTGGTTTTATCCGATGATTGATATGTATGATAAGATACCATTGATTGTAGATCCAAGACAACTCGGGTTATAGGTGGGTCACTAAAAATTTCACCTGCAACAGCCTTGTTTAAAAAACTGTCATATATATATATGCCGTTTTTCAGTGTGGCCAGATGACCTGTTACATCAATAGCCAACCTATTATCTTCTTTTATTTCCGTTATAGTGTATTCCATAGGACTATCACCTTTTATTACTACCGAGGGTTTTCCTTCTATCATTTCATAGGAAAAGTCAACTATTATTGCCCCTGATCTGTCGATTATCACCCTGCGCAAATCATTGTCCCAGCTTACTTCAGCACCGAGAGTTTCCCCCAAAAAACGAAGTGGAACCATGGTTCTGTCATTCACTATCTTTGCCGGTACATCCAGAAAAATTTCCTGACCGTTCACCAAAGCCTTTCTATCATCGATTCTTAAAATGATGGTTTTCGATTGAGTCATTATTTGGACAAGCCTTTGATCGTTATCCCAAAAAACTTCAGCCCCTAGATTTTCCGAAATCACACGCACAGGTGCTAAAGTGCGATCATTTATAATCATAGGTGGCACATCCGAATCGATTTTTACATCATTTATGTAAATTTCAATAGGTTTCAAGGATGCCATACCGTAACTGGGAATACCGAGCAGTAAAATAAGCATCATGATTACAAGAGCTGTTTTTTTAAGCATTGTTTCAAGACCTCCTGTGGTAATTGCAGCTTCTATTCTATATTCATATATACTTCTTCGACCTTATCTTTCAAAATCCTTTACGAAAAGACAAGTGTAATGGAATTGTAAAGTTGATTTTGATGTGGAAAATATCCGATGAAGATGATGACACCTTAAAAGTGTTTTACATTTAAATCATACATTGAATAAAAAGAAAAGGCTGTTCCAAAGAACAGCCTTTTCTTTTTATTCAATGTATTAAAATATTATACCATCTATCAGGTTTTATAGGGTTTTCTAAGCTTAAGTTACTTGTTACATTGCCTATATTTTTACCGTTAATTAAAAACTGCACTTTATCAATTTCATCAATAGCAGTCAGTGTCCGAGCTATAGATTCGACTAAAATTTCCGCATATTGTTTCTCATTAATGAATTTGATAAGCATATTCTGGTCTAAGTCCACGACAGCAATGCCATCATCTAAGCGTAAACTTTTTATCGTTTTATCTTCAAATGTCTTGAAATTTTCTATTTTGGTAATCTCTTGAATTAAATGCTGCAAAACCGCTCTTGTTTTATCTTCTGCTTTCACCATAAACGGTTTGTCACTGTTTTCTGTTTTCGTTTCAAATTTATCGGATTTTACCGTAACGGGGATTAAGTATTCTATATCTTTATCAATATAATAGATTGTTAGGTATTTACTCATTTCCTCAGGATTTTTTTTATCTTTTTCGTACTCTACAGGATTTTTTAAGTTAATATACGGCGGTCTTTCCAGCAGAGTTTCATGCGGTTCGCCCTCAACCGTAATATTTACTTTAAAAATATTTTCACACTCAGTTAATGTATATATAATCTGGTTTTTTGCCAAATCTGCTTTATCCACTTTAAGAAACTCTTCAGAAACGTCAATGGAAATGGTGTCACCATTGACAGTAAAGCTATTTAGCTTTACATCGGCAAGCTTGTTTTCAAATCCCTCAGGAGTATCTACTGAAAATAATAATTTGAGTGCGGTATTTACCTGGGGCTCAGTTGTTTCTGTGTTAAAAGCTATTGGTGTCAAAAAACCGTCCTTTGTGTAGTAAGCCAAAGCCATGTTTTTATCCGATGTACTTGATGACAAATCAGTGTTATCAGCAGTTATCTCCACATCGGACGACTGTGCGCTACCACATCCCACAAGAATAAAGACAACATACATTATTAAGGTAACAAACAAAAGCCTTTTCACAGGAATACTCCTCCCCAAAATCAGCCTTTGCTCTATTTTACCATATTGGTTGTTTTTTATCTATGGGTTAATGATATTTTTCTTTTTTGTTTTATAAGCCGTTCTTGCAACTTGCCTTCATTTATATGATAGCTCAAGGTGAACAAGCTGTCTATTAAATGAACATTTTCCACAACTATATCGCTGTTGACCGTTATTTCTTTCGGTGTAAAGTTCCATATTCCCCGGATGCAAGTTTTTGATATTTTTATAGCTATTTTTTCGGCTTTATCTTGTGGTACTGCCAGTATAGCTATATCCACATCATTTTCGTTAATTATATATTCAATATCTTCAACATGATATATTGAAATATCTTTAATTTTTCTGCCTACAAGTTTAGGATTGGAATCAAAAATAGCAACAATATTAAAACCATGTGTGCTAAAGCCCGTATAATTGGCAAGGGCTTGCCCCAAATTTCCCGCTCCTACAAGCACCATCTTATGGGAAGTGTTTAAACCCAGTATTTTAGAGATCTCGGTATATAGCTGTGACACATTATATCCATAACCTTGTTGGCCAAATTCACCAAAATTATTCAAATCTTGCCTTATCTGGGAAGCAGTAAAACCTAAAATCTTGCTGAGCTTCTGAGAAGATACTCGTTCTACATTGTCTTTAAGAAGATTTAAGAGACATTGATGGTATTTAGGCAACCGCTTAATTACCGCCATGGAAACTTTTTTAAATTCATCGGGTTGTTCCAAAACATCACCCCGTTTGTGATAGTTTTAACATAAATATATCACAACATTTTTTCGCAGTCAAATTTAACGAATATTATGGTTTTTTAGAGTCATCATAAATATCGTTAGGCATTGAATAATATACTTATGCATGAGTTAGGAAAGGGTGTTGAGATTTCATGAACCATTGGGCTACCGACACGGCATTTCTAGCTGCAACTAATTTTTTAACCGGTATAATAGGCTTTTTTTACAGGCTTTTCCTGTCAAAACATTTAGGTTCAGGAGGTATGGGCATTTATCAGCAAACCCTGGCCTTTTTTAGCACAGCTATAACAATAATAACGGCAGGTATTCCTGTTTCCGTGTCAAAGCTTGTAGCTGAAAATCATCAAGAAAACTTTTCAAGAAGTGGCAGCATAGTCACATCTGCCTTTGCACTAACAACTATCTTTTCTCTATTCGGGATAATTTTTCTCATAAGTCTTTCTCAAGTCCTTCATCTAAGAGTACTACTCATTATACTGCCTGCTTCAATATTTGTAGGATATTCTTCAGTCATGAGGGGATATTTTTTTGGCGTTCAGCATACTGCACCTATACGATGGTCCAATCTTTCTGAAAGTATGTTTCGAACTCTTTTAGGAATTATATTTATCAGTAGTCATCTGCTTTTGCCTTTTGAAGGAGAAACCCGAGGTGCAGTTTCTGCACTAACTATGGGGGAGCTAATTTCTTTAACTCTACTTTTTATTTTCTTTGCTAAGAGAATAGATTCCCATCTTATTGATAATAACGGTATCACCTTTGAAAATATCAAAAACATTTTATGCATTGCTATTCCTATCTCATTCAGTCAAATAGTCAATTCTATCTCACTATCAGTAAAGGCTCTTTTAATTCCAAAAAGCCTTGTCATCTCAGGACTTTCCGCATTAGAAGCTCTGTCAGTATATGGCAAAACCTCCGGTATGGTGTTACCCTTATTGTTTTTTCCTGCCATCTTTATAAGGGCTTTATCATCAAATATCATACCGCAAATCGCTCGTGCTTTATCATTAGGCAACATCAAGTATGCTTTTAAGCTTTCAGAACAAGCTATATTTTTCTCTTCCTTCTATTCCTTTGCAGTAACAGGTTTTTTTACTACTCTTTCAAGACCCGTAGCAGAACTTCTATTCCCTGGTTTCAAACTGGGAAATCTAATTATAGGTTTTTCAGTAGGTATTCCATTTTTTTATATAGAAAGTATTTTAATAGCCATACTTAGAGGTATGGGAAACAATATAACTCCAATTATAACATCGATGACAACCTTTTTTATATCCAATGGTCTTCTGTATTTGCTTGCGGTTAAAACCTCTATGGGTATCTATGGCTATGCATTTGCCTTGATTACTGCTTCTGCTGTAGCTATATACATAAGCGTAAATAACTTAGAACAAACTTTCGATAAAAAATTTAATATGATGAATATTATATTAAAGCCCCTGTTGTGTTGTGTTTTTATGATGTATATATTAAGTAAAACTTATTTACCTTTAAAGGCATTAGAATTGCCCAACACAATCTGTATAGGGGCAGCCCTATTTTTGGGATTTAGTGGGTATTTAATACTCGCTCTGGTTTTGGGTCTAGATTTAAAGTCTTTTAAACATTGAGAACTTATCTAATGGATTTTATCCTACATACGCTTCATTGCTTATTACCATATAACACGCTTATCAGTAGTATAACGATTTAAACGAGCTCACCACACCCATTTTTCTCTCTAATAATATATAAAAAATGTGACCATTCGAGCTAAAATACAGTATGTTATATAAAGGGGTTAGGGAGGGGAATTGATGAGGACATATAGAAAATTTTATCGCTTATCCAACGGTCATTACCTCGCCATGTATATAAGCAGACACCGCTCTTTTAACAACAACACCGCTTATATCACAGCTGTATGCATTTTTTCATCAAAGAGAGAGTGCAATTATTGGTTTAGGCATCAGGAACGATTAGTTGCGAAAGGTCAAAATACCTGGGGAATGGAAGGTATGTTAAAATCCATGCAATGGTTAAAGGAATTGAAAAAAAATATCAACCCCGATGAATCCATAGTAATATACTGGGTTGACGAGCGGAGACGTCGGGCTTTTAAATTTCTTCAAAGATATGGTTATGTAGAAAGCGAGTATTTCGACCGACCATGCTATATTTTTAAAAAGACATGAGCCTAAATATTTATATATTGGTATATCAGATTACAAAACAAGGAGTAGAAAAACTACTCCTTGTTTTCACTGTAATAGAAGTATGCCTTTTGATGATATAGTATATATTCCCGTGGTTATTAGATATTAAATCTAAAATTGATAATATCTCCGTTCTGAACTATATATTCTTTTCCTTCCAAGCGAAGCTTGCCCAATTCTTTTGCTTTTACCATAGTGCCACATTCCCTGAAGTCTTTAAAGTTTATTACCTCTGCTCTTATAAAGCCCCGTTCAATATCTGAGTGTATCTTACCTGCTGCAGTTTTTGCATTTGTACCTTTCTTAATTGTCCAAGCCTTTACTTCATCTTCTCCAGCAGTTAAAAAGGATATTAAGCTAAGCCTCTCGTAAATCGCCTTTGCGAGAAGGTCTATGCCCGATTCTTTAATATTTAGTTCTTTCATAAATTCTATCCTATCCCGCTCATCCAACTCACTGATTTCTACTTCTGCTTTTGCACTTACCTCAAAGAACGTGAGATTTTTTTTACTGCAATAGTTCAAGACTTCGTTTTTACTTTCGTAACCCTCAGCAAGTTGTTGATCATCTACATTGATTACTATAATCATAGGCTTTTCAGTAAGAAAATCAAGGTGTTCAAGTGTCTGTTTTTCTTCCTCTGATAGTTCAAGACTTGCCAGGCCAATTTCATTTTCCAAGGATTCTCGAAGTTTTTGCAAAACTTCCTTTTCGGCTATTTGTTCTTTAGTCACTTTTCTGCCAGTATCTATTCTTTCAATTCTCGTTTCAATAAGCTGAAGATCAGCCAGGAGCAGTTCTGTATTTATGTTTTCTATATCCCTTATAACATTTATTGAACCTTCTGTATGTATTACATTGTCATCGGAAAAGGCCCTTACTATATGAACAAGGCAATCCACTTGTCTTATATTACTGAGAAACTGATTTCCGGTACCCTTGCCTTCGCTGGCTCCGCTAACCAAACCCGGCACATCTATAACTTCAATCTGAGCATATGTAACCTTTTTTGGTTTGAAAACCTCCGTTAAAAAATCAACTCTTTCGTCGGGTACCTTTGCAAGGCTAAAATTAGCACTTATTTTCCCACTTTGAAAGGCACTCGTTTCTACCTTTGCATTTGTCAACAAATTAAAAAAAGTAGTTTTACCAACTGTAGGTAATCCAACTAATCCGACTTTCAATTTATATAATCTCTCCTTCACCTTTAAATCCTAATAAGGTTTAAATCAAACCCAAGTGATGACTGGGAACAGTCCTCTGTCACATGTACTTAAATCCAATAATCAGCTTCACTTATTCCAATATATTTTATCCTTAAAATAACTATAAATCAACAAAGAGTGTTAAATTACCTTTTTCACAGTTTTTTAAGAAAAAATAAAACGTAGCAACGGTGTATTCCGTTCTACGTCTTAATTTCAGTTTGGTGGAGAATAGGGGGCTCGAACCCCTGACCTTCTGACTGCCAGTCAGACGCTCTCCCAACTGAGCTAATTCCCCTTATATATGCCGGGCGTTTCATCATTAAACTATGCGCCAACAAACATGTATTAGTATAATGGGTTTTTTCAAAATTGTCAAGGCAATATTTTGGTGGGCGCGGCAGGTTTCGAACCTGCGACCTCTTGAATGTGAATCAAGCGCTCTCCCACTGAGCTACGCGCCCTTATAATGGTGGAGATAAGGGGGATCGAACCCCTGACCTTCTGATTGCGAACCAGACGCTCTCCCAGCTGAGCTATATCCCCAAATTACAATTTTTCATTTTTGTATACACAGACAGGTTAATATGAAAACCAGTGTGTAATAATTATAATATAAAGTTTTTCAAAATTCAAGGCTCTACCACACCTTATTTTAACTGTCCAATCCTGTTTATTGGCCATATTCGATAAGTAGCCTTACCTACCACTTGTTTTTGCGAAACGTACTTGTTCTCCCAAAACCTACTGTCTTTAGAATTATTGCGATTATCTCCCATCATAAAATAATGCCCTTCAGGCACTTTATATGGTCCGAAGTCACTGTACATAGTCTCCTTTAAATACGGCTCTTTGATAGGTTCATTGTTTCTGTAAAGAACATTTTCCTTTATTTCGATTACGTCACCACCCTTACCGATAAGCCGTTTTACAAAGGTCTGACGCAAATCATCTGGAAATTTGAAAACTACTATATCATTATAATCCGGAGCCTGAAAGCGATATACAAACTTGTTTACCAAAATTCTATCATCAATCTCAATGGTGTGAATCATTGAACCGGTAGGAACTATCATAGGTTCAAAAATAAAGCCCCTTATGATAAGAGCAAGTATTAGTGCAAATACAATTGCTTTAACCCATTCTATTATCTCTGTTTTTATATCCTTGTGCATATTCTTCACCTAAGCCTTATGTTTATATGATTAGACAATATTTTCTTTAAAAAGAAAACCATCTTTTATTATAACACAAAATATTTTTTTACAAAGCTCCTACGAAAAATATTCTTTAATTGCCGACACTATCGCTGTGGAAATTCGGTTCTGGAAGTCTTGTTTTATCAGCATTTCCCTATCTTTCGGATTTGTTATAAAACCTAACTCTACAATAACTCCAGGAACTTTCGTCTTTCGTAAAAGATACAAAGAAACATTGCCAACAGGCTTGCGAGTTGAAACACTGCGATCGGTTTGCGCATATGCCGATTCTAACCTTTTCTGGATACTATTAGCAAGTTTTCTGCTCTCTATGCTATTAAGAAAGTAAAGCACCATAGGACCGGCAGTTTTAGATGAGCTTTTTTCAGCATTGACATGAATGCTTATAAAAATATCCGAGGCTGTCTTATTTATGATATCAACCCTAGATATCAAATCCCTTTTATGACGATATTCATCTTTTTTGTTTAAATGGTCCAAAGCAATATCTTTGGATCGAGTCATTATAACATTGGCACCTTCTTTTTCCAGTATCCTTTTAAGCTTTAAAGACACCTCCAGATTTATATTTTTTTCTAAAACATTTTTATAATTAGCTCCCCCATCAATCCCACCATGACCGGGATCAATAACTATTACTCTACCCGATAAAGGTACCCAGTTACGAAAAACACTGACAGCAGGATTTTGGCCATGTAAATATCGACATATCAGTGTAATCGCCAGTAAAGTGAGCAACATAAAAATATTATTTTGCCTAAGTTGTTTTTTGTTCTCTTCCATTTTAAACCTCCTTCAAACAAAGATTTCTATCAAAGAATTTAGATACTATATAAAACATATCTTCTCAGAGAAAATATATGACAATTGTGGGAGGTTTAAAACTCAATTCTATGAAGAATTAAATTGAGATGAGTCATTATCATGATTTTTCCCAATAAAAAAGCCCTACGGCTTAGCCATAGAACTTAAGCAAAAGATTTATTAAGGTTTCTTGCCGAACCTTACCACATACCTCATTTTGCCGTTTCGAACAAATTTATCCACCCATGTATCGATTTCTTTGACATCTGTGAGATAAACCTTATTTCTTTCCAGGTCTTTTTCTAGTGTAAATTTTACTATCAGCCCCTCTTCAGTATGCGGAAATCTTTGGGCAGATATAAAATTCCCCATAGAATAAGCGGTATATTTTTTGACTATTTCTCCATCAGAGTCTTCAACTTCCATCCACTCACCGGGTTGAATTACATGAGGATGGCTGGCTACGATTATGTTAGCACCATTTTTTAACACGAGATGGGCCAAATTTCTTTGTTCTTTAGAGGGAGTTCTCTGATACTCATTACCAAAATGTAGGTACACTATAACAGCATCTGCCAACTCTCTTGCTCTTGCAAGATCCTCTAGTATCACGTCTTCATCAATAAGGTTGACCAGATATGGTCTATCAGAGGGAATGGGTATACCATTAGTTCCATATGTATATGATAAAAAGGCTACTTTCATATTATTAATATCCTTAATAAGTATCTGCTGCCTGTCTTCTTCTGACTCGTAAGTCCCTATTGTTGAGAGTCCACGTTCTTTAAGAACTTTTAATGTCCGAAGGGCTCCCTTAGCTCCTCGATCGAGACTGTGGTTATTTGAAGTTATAATTACATCAAAACCAGCATCTTTTAAGGCATCAGCCAACTCATCCGGGCTATTGAACATAGGATACCCGGTATATTTTTGTTCTTTTCCTGCTAGCGTTGTTTCAAGATCAGCCATAGCTAAATCAGCGGAAGAAATTTCATCCTTAACCACATGAAAGAACTCAGAGTAATCAAAGGTGTCTGCCACATCATCATATCCCGCCCATATCTGACCATCATGCATCATGACATCACCCGCCGCTGCAATGGTAACAGTGGGATTAGGCAGGTCTATTTCCTCTGGGATTTGCTCTTCATTAAAATCTTGCGACGTATCAGCAGTAATTGTTTCTGCCCCTGGCACCCACCGACTTACAAGTTCATGAATATTTGAGCCTTTTTGATCGGTATAGTTATAAATAAAAATACCGCTGGTAATGATAAAAATAACCAAAACAACCCCGATACGACAAGTCTTTCCTCTCCTTCCCTTCATCAAAGCAACTCCTTTCTCCCTATCTTTTTCAGGCGTTCCACAACATTTTTAACATCCTGTGCTTTATCTTTAGGACACACCAGCATAGCGTCACTTGTTTCGACAACAATCATATCTTCTAACCCTACTGCAGCTACAAGTCGGCTGTTGGAATAAATGATAGAATTGCGGGTTTCTATATTCACAAAATCACCCTTCGCTATGTTTCCATTATCATCGGGTGGGAACACACTGCCTAGAGAATCCCAACTTCCTATATCGTTCCAACCAAAATCCCCGGGGATAACTACTACTTCCTCAGACCTTTCCATAACTCCATAATCTATAGAAATACTTTGTAACAAGGGGTATATCTTTTCAACTGCATTTTTCTCTTTGGGCGTTCCAATAAATGACTCTAATGCCTCTATATTTCGATAAAGCCTGGGTAGAAACCTTTTAAAGCTGTTGAGTATAACTGATGTTTTCCATACAAACATACCACTATTCCATAGATAGTTTCCGCTTTCCAGGTACGCTTTTGCTTTGGGTATATCCGGTTTTTCTACAAATTCCACAACTTCATACGCTATTTTGTCTCCAGCAGGTATCGACCTTTCCCTATCGTATTTTATATAACCATAACCAGTTGAGGGAAATGTGGGATTAATCCCCATAGTTACTAGATTTTCGGTGTCCTCAACCATACTACTTGCAGCTTTTAAAACCCTTTGAAACTCGCCGACATTTTTTATGTAATGGTCAGAAGGAAAAACCCCCATTACTGCATCGTTACACCGCTTCTTTATAACCATGGCTGCATAACCAATGCATGCCGCAGTATTTCGTCCTACTGGCTCTATCAAGACATTCTCCTTTGGTATATTCTCCTGAACAACCTCTTTAAGCATTTTTTCCTGAGCTTTATTTGTTACAATTATTATTCTTTCGGGTGGAATGATATCTTTTATCCTTTTTATAGTATCATTTATCATACTATCTTCACCGGTAATGTTTAAAAATTGTTTGGGAGCGGTTGCACGACTCAAAGGCCAGAAGCGAGTACCTCCCCCACCAGCCATAATAACACCATACATTTTCATGAATATCCTCCATATATTATTTTTATCGAAAGTATTTTACCCTTATTTGTTAAATATTTTTCACACTACATGTCCCTATATTGTTATAGTATTATACTATTTTAAAAAAATAAACAACTAAAAACAATTTAAAGCGATATTTAGAAATATGATGAGTGTAAATTTCTTTTGTGCAAAATGTAGAACTTTAATGGAAAACTTTTGTCATTTTTTCAATTTAACAAAACCGCCTATTGTAATAATATATAAATAGAATGTAGTATTCGCATCTAAAATATACCGAGGAAAAGGAGCAGGTTTTATGGCAAAACTGGTACTTAAAAATATCAACAAGGTTTATCCTGGAGGTGTTAAAGCTGTTATAGACTTTAATCTTGAAATCGAAGACAAAGAATTTGTTGTGCTTGTGGGACCCTCTGGTTGTGGAAAATCTACCACTCTTCGAATGGTTGCAGGTCTTGAGGAAATTTCTTCCGGAGAGTTATACATCGGTGATAGGTTGGTTAACGATATTTCTCCAAAGGATCGGGATATAGCCATGGTTTTTCAAAACTATGCCCTTTATCCACATATGAACGTTTATGACAATATGGCTTTTGGCCTGAAATTAAGAAAAACCCCTAAAGCCGAAATCGAACGGCGCGTAAAAGAAGCTGCCTCCATATTGGGCATTGAGAGTCTTTTAAAACGTAAACCCAAAGCCTTATCTGGTGGACAGCGGCAGAGGGTGGCACTGGGAAGAGCCATCGTCCGGGAGCCCAAAGTTTTTTTAATGGATGAACCCTTATCTAACCTTGATGCAAAACTTAGGGTCCAAATGAGGACGGAAATTGCCAAGCTTCATGAACGGCTTCAAACTACTTTCATCTATGTTACTCATGACCAAACCGAAGCTATGACCATGGGTAGCCGGATTGTGGTAATGAAGGACGGTTATATTCATCAAGTGGATACACCGCAAAATATTTACGACTATCCAGTAAACACTTTTGTTGCAGGGTTTATCGGCAGCCCTCAGATGAACTTTATTGATGGAAAACTTTTGAAAGAAAATGATAAAATTTATATAAACTTTAATGATACGAAGCTGTTAATCCCTGAAGGTGTCATAAAGAAAATTGATCCTGCTTATTTTGGCAGAGAAGTAATTCTGGGTATACGTCCTGAAGATATCCATGACGAGGCAGCTTTTTTGGATTACTTCCCGGAATACTGTTTTAATGCAAAAGTGGATGTCGTAGAGCTATTAGGTTCTGAAACTTTCCTTTATCTAACTTCGGGAGAAAATTCTCTTACTGCCCGAGTTGACCCCCGCAGTAATACCCGAACGGGTGATACCATCAAGATTGGTTTTGACATGAATAAACTTCATCTCTTTGATAAGATAACCACCAAAAGGATATTAAGCTAATTAAACACAAAAAAGCAATCATACCAACACAGTATGATTGCTTTTTTTTAAAGTTTTTTCTATCCTTTTATAGCACCATCGGTAAGACCTGCAGCCATATATTTTTGTATAAAGCCAAACAATATTATTGTTGGAATTATAGATATAACAGTTCCGGCTGATAAGGCCCCCCAGTTTATATCATACTTCATGATAAAGGAGTTTAGTGCTACAGGGATGGTTTTATTGGCTTCTATATCTATGAACATTATAGCTTGAAATACTTCATTCCAGCATTGAACAAATGTAAATATATATGTTGCTGCTATTCCTGGTAACATGACGGGGGTTACGACTTTAAAAAGAGCGTAAAGCCTGCTACATCCATCTATCATGGCGGCTTCTTCTATAGATTCGGGTATCCTTTGGAAAAATCCTCGTAGGCTTATAGTGCAATACGGTATAAGCATAGCAGTATATGCTACCATTAATGAACCGAGCTTATTAATTAGATTAAGTTTTGACATTAATGTATAAAGGGGAGCTAGTATTAAAAAACCTGGAACCATTTGGGTTAAAAGATAAAGAAAAAGTATATTGGTTTTACCTTTAAACTGGAATCTAGCTAATACATATCCTCCCAGGAGTCCAGCTAAGAGCGAACCTCCAGCCCCTACCATAGATACAATTAAGCTATTCATAAAATACCGGCCAAAATTTGATATTTCAAAGATTTCCCGATAGTTTTCTAAGGTGAAGACTTTAGGCCAGTATTGAATAGGCATTGTAAATATGTCTTGCCTTGATTTAAAGGATGTTATTAATATCCAATAAAAGGGGAATATCGTGTATACTAGGAAAATACCAAGAACAACTACCTTTAATATTTTAATCAGTAGTGATCTTTTTTTCATTTAAAACTAACCCGTTTCTTCCA
>JAQWCA010000171.1 GCA_028706065.1 Tepidanaerobacteraceae bacterium | reverse complement strand
TCTCTTCTAGATAAGCAAAATCAGTATGAGCAAGCACATCACAACATAAACGTGCAACAGCTTTTTCCAATACACATCGCATAAAACGGGTCTCCTCAACAACATCCATATCTATAGGCGAAATACAAGTTCCTTTCTGAGGATATATCTCAACCAAAGATGATCTGGAAAGCTCGATAAATGCTTCTCTTACCGGAGTGCGACTTACTCCTAAAATATCAGCAATCTCATTTTCACTTACAAATTGTCCCGGCTTTAGATTAAAATTTATAATATTATGGCGTAACACTCTTACTACATATTCTCTTGCATATTCTCTTTTATGTCTCTTTAGCTTTTCAAACATAATTTCCCCTAACTTTCTCCTGTTCTTTGGACATTATATTGATATATCTGTATAAAGTCAATATTTTCTATCTAAAATGAGAAGATGCTGTGCACCAAAATAATCACGTTAGGCTTGAATTAAATTGGCAGGTAATGTGTGTATGCGATAAATTACAGGGATTCCGTTTAAGGTATAATTTAGTCTATTTCGTCAGGTTAAATATGCCTAGCAATATTATCTACTCATTTTGTCAATCGCTTCCCATAATCCATGAATATACGTTGCCCCCATTGCCCGATCATAAAGACCATAACCTGCACGTCCTGTCTCTCCCCAAATCATACGACCATGGTCAGGCCTAATATATCCGGTAAAATCAGTATCATAAAATGCCTTAACTATTTCAAACATATCAAATGAACCACATCGTGAAAGATGGGCACTTTCATAAAAGTCCTTATTAGATTCAAACTTCAGGTTTCTTATATGTGCAAAATGCACCCTTCCTTCCCCCGAAAATTCTCTTATGATGGCTGGGATATCATTGTTTTTATTTGCTCCAAGAGAGCCTGTACAAAGTGTTACACCATTGTATGGGCTCTTATTTAGGTCAAGAAATTTACGTATATTATCTCTGCTAGTAATTACTCTCACAAGGTTAAATATGGGCCACGGTGGATCATCCGGATGTATAGCCAGCTTTATATCGTACTTCTCAGCATAAGGAATAACACTGTCTAGAAAGTATTTTATGTTTTTCCAATATTGATCTTCGCTGATACTTCTATATTTATCGATTGTAATTGACATCTCTTTTAACCTGTCTGGTTCCCAGCCAGGTAGTTCAAATCCCCCAGATTGCTTGCCAACTTCATTTGCAAGGTTTTGTGGGTCAATATTTAAAATATGTTCGTGCTTATATGCCATGGTGTTAGAACCATCAGATAGGGGTCTTGCCAGTTCACTTCTTGCCCAGTCAAGTACAGGCATAAAGTTGTAGCAGATTACCTTTACTCCAATTTGGGATAGGTTCTTCATGGTTTCAATATAAGCTTCTATATACTTGTCTCTGGTTTTTTCTCCTAACTTAATATCTTCATGTATATTAACACTTTCTATTACTTCAACCTCAAGACCATAATTTTCAATTTCTTTTTTTAATGCTTCTAATCGTTCTAAGGGCCAAACTTCCCCTACCGGTATATCTAAAAGACTTGTTACAACTCCTGACATACCAGGTATTTGCCTAATTTGCTCTAGAGTGATTTTGTCATATCCACCTGCAAACCATCTAAAGACCATTTTCAAGTGCGATCAACCTCCGTTATTAGATTAATTTGTTTTTTGTTGCATTTAGTTTATTACTTTTATATACTTCTCTAATGTCTTCCTTACTGCACCTTTACCTGCCACTAGCTCCTCTAACATACTCTCTACTTTTGGTGCTAGGTTATATTCATAAAGATTTATGCCGAATACGTTGCCGTCTGATAGTATAGGCTTTAATGCGTCTGTAAAAGGGCCTTTATCTCCAAGGGAGATATCTTTTACATAGCCCTGCAATACATCTAGCATTGGATCTGGGCTAGGTGTAAAGATGTTACCTTTATCGTTAACTCCTATAAGGTATCTTAGCCAGCCTGCAAAAAATAATGGTATGTATTGAAGTGTTGAAATGTCTCTTTTACCAGATGCAATGTATGCCTTAAGGGTTTCGCCAAAGCGCACCGGGATTTTTTGGGATGTGTCACAGGCTATTCGCTGTGGCGTATCAGGTACAAAGGGGTTGGGGAAGCGCTCTTCGATTACTTCTTTTATGAAATCTTCGGGTTTTATTATGCCAGGGTCTACCACTACGGGAAGGCCTTCTTCATAAGCTGTTTTTTCTATGAATGTTTTAAGATGTTTGTCTTTCATTTCCTCTGATATTGAGGTATACCCCAATAGACAGCCATATACTGCAAGGATTGTGTGTAGAGGATTTAGGCAAGTTCCAACTTTCATTTTTTCTACTTTGTCAACTGCTTGTCTGACGGTAAATATTACTCCGGCTTTTTCAAGTGGCGGTCTTGAGTTTGGAAATTCATCTTCTATTACTAGGTATTGTGTTTCTTCGGCGTTTACGAAGGAGGATACATATGTGTTTTTTGTTGTTTTTATGATGGCAGTGTCTTCAAGTCCATCTGCTTCAATTACTGCTTTTACTTTTTCCGATGGTCTAGGTGTTATTTTGTCTATCATGGTCCAAGGAAATGATACAAACTTGGGATTTGTTATGTAGTCTGAAAAGCCTTTATCTACTAGACCATTTTTTACCCAGGTATCAGCAAAGGTTTTTATTGCACTATATAGTTTTGAGCCGTTTTGTGAACAATTATCCATACTTACTAATGCTATGGGAAGTTTTCCTGCTTGGTATCTTTTGTAACATAGGTATGTTATTATTCCCATAAGTGTCTTGGGGTTTTGGAACATGGTATATAAATCATCTAGTACACTTTGATGATACTTTCCGTTTAAATCAATAAGGGAGTATCCCTTTTCTGTTATTGTAAAGCTTACCATTTGTAGTGTTGGTGATGTAAATATTTTTGTAAGTTTGTCTATGTTGTCTTTTGCAGTTATTGCTTGAACTATACTTGCTACTATTTTTTTGTCCATGCTTCCATCAGCTTTTAGAGTAACGACTAAACTCAAGTTATCATAAGGTGTGTAGGCTTTTTCAATGATTTCTTCATCATAGGATTCACAGACTATAATGCCTTTATCTGAAAGGCCTTTATTAAGTAGGGTTTGTTGAAGTGCTGCAGGAAACGCTCTAAATATATTTCCTGCCCCAAAGTGAAGCCACATAGGGGCTTTAAGTGCATTTTCTCTTATTTTTTCAATATCAAAGTCAGGTAACTCGTAGCCTTTGTCTTGCCAAAGGCATTTGTTTTTTAGATCTGAAATATTAAGTTTCATGTTTTTATCACCTATTAAAGGCCTTACTTTCTCGATGCCTTTAGTTATACCTTCCTCTTTGTAATTTTGAAACTACATAGCTATAGAAGTCTTCTTTTTGTTTTCCTAATACTTTATTTGTTAATATATAACCATGTTTAGTTATTGTATATATAATAATCGTACTCGGCTTTTTCAATATCCCTTTTATCGTATTCCATTTTAACTCTGAATTTTGGTTTTTGGTTTTTACATAAACTCCATTATCATCAAAACCTATCTCCATGCCATGTGGAATCGCTGCTACTTGTTTTTTTGAGCGCATATAAACGGTAGCAGGTTGAATAACCGTAAATAAACTAATTGCCATTATAAAAAGTATTTTTATAAAGTTATTTACATCTACCCAAAACTTTGCTGTCAAAAGTATCATAGCAACTGTAAAAATAATATTACATACCCCTATTATTGAACCATAAATGCCGTACATTGATAACTTCCAAAGATCAAAAGCTGTAATTTGATAAGTAAACTTGTATTTCATTTCTCTTTTACCTAAATAATGATGGGAGCCATAAACTAATTTCGGGAATAAAAGTTACAAGTAGAAGAGTAACGATCATAAGTAAATAAAATGGCAATGTAGCTTTTACAACGCGCTCCATCGGCACTTTAGAAATTGCAGTACCAATATATAGTACGGCCCCGACAGGTGGTGTTAAAAGACCTATCCCACAGTTTAAAACAACTATAATGCCAAACTGAATAGGATTGATCCCGATTGAAGTTGCAATTGGAAGTAAGATAGGGGTAGCAATCAATATAATTGGAGCCATATCCATAATACATCCAAGAATCAAAAGAATAGCATTTAAAAGCAGTGCTAAAACAATTGGATTATCAGTAAGGTTCATAATTGTATTTGCTGCTAAAGATGGCACGTGTAAGCGTGTCAATAAATATCCAAAAATACTAGAAGTTGAGATCAGAATAAGCACAATAGAAAGTGTATCAACACAACTTTCTAGTGCTTTCCAAACACCCTTCCAGTCAAGACCTTTATAAATAAATACACTGACTATCAAACTGTAAATAACTGCAATTGCAGAGGCTTCTGTAGCTGTAAAAGCACCACCAACTACACCTACTACAACTATCAAAACAGATGCAAGAGCCCAAAATGAAATACTGAATTGTTTTAATAAATTTTTTATGCTGAATTTATCACCCTTTGGATAGTTTCTCTTAACAGAAATGATATAAGCACCAACCATCAAAGATACTGCTAATATTGCACCTGGCAAATAGCCTGCAAGAAAAAGATTTCCTACCGAAATACCACCTGCAGTAGTCGCATAAATAACCATATTGTGACTTGGTGGAACCAAAAGACCTTCACAGGCTGAAGTAATAGTAACCGCCGTTGAAAAGTCAT
>JAQWCA010000014.1 GCA_028706065.1 Tepidanaerobacteraceae bacterium | reverse complement strand
CGCCCTTATATCAACACTGACACTTATTGGTATAATTACTATTCCTATGGAATCAAAATATATAGGAAAAAGAGCAACTCTATATAGAAATATAGTAGCTTTTTTCTTTTCAATCATAGTGGGTTTTCTTGTAAAAGAGGTGATAGAAATATTATGATTAAATATTTTACCAAAAGGTATACATTTTTTTAGTTGTACTTTTAATAACTATAGTGATAACTTTTATTAATAAAGAAACAGGCTTTAAGTCGTTTGCTATTGCATTTTCCAGCTTTAAGCAGATGATTTCGGTGGTTCCACCTATAATGCTGCTGCTTGGTCTTATGGATGTATGGGTTCCTAGGGAAACGATGATGAAATATATGGGATATAATTCGGGAGTAACTGGGATTATTCTAGCTATACTAATAGGATCCGTCGCTGCAGGACCCATGTACGCTGCTTTTCCTTTTACAACAGTGCTTCTAAGGAAAGGTGTTAAGTTCAGCAATATAATAATATTCATGAACGCATGGTGTGTAACAAAAATATCTACACTAATATTTGAATTTACTGCACTAGGCTATGAGTTTACTTTTGCAAGGTTTTTGATTAATTTCCCCGGAGTAATATTAATGGGATATTTAGTTGAAGCTTTAATGCCTAAGAATGAGTTGGATAGGTTGTACATAGATAATGCATAATATAAAGTGTACGTTATCCTATCTTTTCTAAATGCTGAAGGTGTATTCCTATGTGCCCTATACCAATTATGATGTCTAATATAATCAACCAAATAACTTTACCATAGATCCTTTATTCGTTTTTTCTGTTTCACTATATAAAGAATGTGCTACAACGGGCGACCACAGGTCTCCCCTACGACATTTGATTAATATACGGTAATCATTTTATATAATATTTATCTTTCTCCCATTTTAATGGGTTTGTTTCTATGTATTCGTAAATTTTCTCATATTCTTGTTGATTTCTGATTATATGATCATAATAATTACGTTGCCACAAAATACCAGAATATAGTTTCGTTGTATATGATTTAAATTGCCCGACCAGTTTGTGTAGGGGCAGGTCTCCGTGCCTGCCCGTCAACTGTACCACAAAATGAATATGATTGGGCATAATGATATATGGTTTAATAACAATACCATCAAATTTTCTAGTAATTTTAACAGGTTTGCTTCCACATCTTTTCCAATGTTGCTTAATATCACATACGGGGCGGCACCGAGACCGCCCCCTACAACTTTACCCAATAGGTTTTGCCTGTTGTGCGTACATATTGTCACAAAATTATATCCTGCTTGCGAATAATCATATTCTTTTAATCTTATGTTCTTCCTTTTAGGAAATTCCTTCATATGATCACTCACCTCGGTATACTGCACAATTTCCTACAAAAGTGACTTTATATTCCCATAATCATTATACACTAAATTATATTATTAAAATAAAAAACATAGTTAAACTGGCTCCGACAAAAAATGTTTATCTGATATGTGATTCATATGTTATTATATATACAAGTCAAATTTATTCAACGAGGTGTTTAAAAGAATGAAGACAATACTTTGTTATGGTGATTCAAACACTTGGGGGTATAATCCTGACGGTACAGGACGATACCCGAAACACATACGTTGGACCGGTGTATTGCAAAGTGAGCTGGGCGACGGTTACGATGTTATTCCTGAAGGCTTAAATGGCAGGACTACTGTTTGGAACGACCCAGTCAGAGGTGAATATAGAAATGGAAAGACATATTTGTTGCCCTGTCTACATACTCATAAGCCCATAGATTTAGTAATATTATTTTTAGGTAGTAATGATCTAAAATACAGATTTAGTGTAACTTCTCACGAAATAGCACAGAGTGTAGAAATGCTAGTAAACATTATTAAAAAAAGTGAAACAGGACCTAATATGGATTCACCGGAAATACTTGTCATAATTCCCCCACCAATACTAATCCCAGAAGAGGCGAGAAAATTAGATCATCTAATTCCTGAATATGAAAAAGCCGTAGAAAAAAGCAAACATTTTCCTCAAGAATTTACCGCAGTATTAAGGGGCCAATGTCATTTAATAGACTCATCAAAGTTAATTAAAACCAGTGAAATAGATGGCATGCATTTAGATCCTAAAAGTCATGCTATATTAGGAAAAGAAGTGGCTAAATATATTAAACAGTATATATGCTAATTTTGCTCATTACAAACTGTCATACATAGACGATCCATAATGAATAATTTGGAACCGTCCCCAAATATTCATATTGGTATTATGCTGTTTCCCAGGCCTCTGCTGACAATCAGCGTTGATTGATTTTGTGTGTAGACACCGCTTGTGTACTTAGGAAATAGACCTTGATCCGGTGCTACTAATCCCCCGATAAAAGGGAACCTAAATTGGCCTCCATGGGCATGGCCGGAAAAAATAAGGTCTATATTCTTATCTGCGTATAAATCGAAAAGTTCAGGTCTATGTGAAAGTAAAATTTGAAAAACAGAATCATCTGATAAGCCTTTGAGATGTTCTTTCAGTCTAGATGAATTTGTCCCGTCAATATAGTAAGATGTCAAAAAATCCGGGTCTGATAAGCCTAGTATCTCTATCTTCCCTTGGCCTTTAATTAATTTAACTTTATTATCATCAAGTATTTGTACACCACAACTTAAAAGCTTACTGCTAATATTTTCATAATCGCCGGACCATGCCTCGTGATTTCCGGAAACATAGTAAACCGGAGCGATTTTTATTGCACCGTTTATAAATACTATTGCAGTATCAAGATCATATTTTCTTCTGTCAATTAAATCTCCTGTGACAACGATTATGTCTGGAGATACTGCACGTATTTTCCTTAATAAACGCTCCTGATTCTTGCCAAATTTTTTGTTATGTAAATCAGAAATATGAACAATCCTGAATCCGTTAAATTCGTCCGGTATCTTAGTATTACTATAATCAATTTCTGTTGTAGTAATAGCATTATTCTGCCATAGACAAAATATTGATGTAGTTGCAATAATAGCCGCTACAATAAAGATAATTCGCGTTTTCTTATGCTTCATAATGTTTCACTTCCAATTATAAGAAGAATGTTCACTTCATCGATCATACTGTTTATCTATTCCAATCCATAATATTCTGTTGAGCCACCATCTTTATACCTTATTACTGGAATTGCAAAGATAGGTGTTATATTTACCTTTGCTAAAGAAAAATCAGTAATCTCCTCATAATAATTTTCAAGCAAACTATGAAAAGTTATATTCCTCACTGTTACGGTCTTTTGTATTAATACCCTCAAGGATAAAATTTGAGGTTTCTCGCTTTTGAAAACTTGGAACAGAATAGCAGCTGTGTAGTGGCAGACCATGTAGGCCACAGGGTACAGTTTTCTCTTTGCCCTTTGATGAAATGAAAATTGAGGTAGGGCCATCTGCTCCGCCAATGATACCAATGGATGAAGCAGAGGTAGGACTGAATTTATCATCTGATATCTCCGGTGTCTCTGTATATTGGATACTGCTTCCAAACTGCAAGGTATCCCCTTGTGGCAAAGCAGGCTCTATTTCATACATTGACTGCATAATGTAAAAATTGTGGTTTTGGTCAATGGGAAGTTCCATGGATTCTGAACTTTGAAAATACAGTGTGTGTTTTATTCCTGTTATAGGATGATTAAAACAAATCTCCTTCTGTTTTTCATCAACTGACATTTCAAAATGAATGTCCAGAGGGAAAAACCGTTTCACAGGATATGTAGACAGCTTTATACTGCTTACTCTGGCCAAGTGCAAAAAGCGCAGCAGTTTTTGAAATTTGGAGTCTGCCGTAGGATATGGCACACAATAGCGTTCACATGCAAAACAAGCCGTACCCTTTAGTATAGATGAATATGCCTTTCGCACAAGTATCAGCTCATCATCCTGTTGTACCCACGGTATGCTCATGGAACTGCTGGACGAATATCCGCCTTCCACCTGTTTTCCGTTTATACATATGCTACTTATTGGTATAGCCTGATAAGGATGCTCCTGCTTTGCGCAGCGCTGCTGTAATGGTGTCAATGTTTCCTCAATGGCCTCATATTTTTTGGAAAACTCCCGGAGTTTTGTTTCATCTAAAATGGTAATAACATCAAAGACAATACCTTTTGAAAAACGATATATAACAGGGATACAGCGTTTTGCGCCTGCATATTTAAACTGCCAGTTTGTCCTCTGAGGCCATCCCCAAAGCCCTTTACCCTTGCTCCATAAACTGGAGCTGTAATATACTTTCATTAATTAACCTCCAGTTAGCTAATAACAATTTTTGCCTCCATCAGATAGCTTATGAGTATATTCAGCCACCTTAATTAAATATCGGTTCTAGTGCCCTCCTCCTGCATTCGGCATTGGTCTTTCAACTGAAATGCAATTTATATCTTATGTTCATTAACATAAGATAAAGATTATGAAATTTCCTTCTCTTTATAAAACAAATTTTTAAGGAAGTATTATTTGATACTATACCATTTCAAATCTTTATCTCTAAATGTCGTTGTTCCTAAAGGATATCCATATCTATATAACTCTCTATTATCTTTAGATAATGCTACTGGGTTGATATCATGTGAGAACAATGCTTCATCCCAAACAAATGTTACCAATTCTCCATTTCCTATATTCCTTTTATTTCTTTGAGTTTCTTTACCAGCTTCTATAGTAACAACATTTTTATCCTTATTTTCTATTACTAAAATTGTTGCTTTCTCTTTTTCACTATTTGTATAACTCATCCATCCAATCGTTCTAATTTTATCATCTTTGTCATTAATATCTTTGGTATGTGAACTAGTTGGTGCTCTCCAAAGAAATCCTCTTTTAGTAGCCATAACTGTTAAATAGTAGTCTGGAACTTTGTAAATATATGCATATCCCCAACCAACATCAACTTCACTAATTACTTGAGCGTCTCTTTCTAAAAAAGAATGTGCATTAGCTGCTTGTCTTGGTGTAAGTCTATATCCATTAAAATATAAATATAGCACTAATACTAAAAATACTATGAATATGTAGCGAGCTTTTACTTTCATTTATTAATCTCCTTTCAACGGTACTTTCAAATAAGCAAAATTCCATTTGTATATTTATCTTATTCTTTAGTTATTGTACATAATTCTACAAAAGTGACTTTGTTTTCCATATGATCATTATACACTAAATTACATTATTAAAAGAAAAAAACATGGTTAAACTGGCTACGATAAAAATTTTTATCTGATATGTGATTCATATGTTATGATATAATAAAATGTTTAATTTGTTCAACGAGGTGTTTAAAAGAATGAAGACAATACTTTGTTATGGTGATTCAAACACTTGGGGGTATAATCCTGACGGTACAGGACGATACCCGAAACACATACGTTGGACCGGTGTATTGCAAAGTGAGCTGGGCGACGGTTACGATGTTATTCCTGAAGGCTTAAATGGCAGGACTACTGTTTGGAACGACCCAGTCAGAGGTGAATATAGAAATGGAAAGACATATTTGTTGCCCTGTCTACATACTCATAAGCCCATAGATTTAGTAATATTATTTTTAGGTAGTAATGATCTAAAATACAGATTTAGTGTAACTTCTCACGAAATAGCACAGAGTGTAGAAATGCTAGTAAACATTATTAAAAAAAGTGAAACAGGACCTAATATGGATTCACCGGAAATACTTGTCATAATTCCCCCACCAATACTAATCCCAGAAGAGGCGAGAAAATTAGATCATCTAATTCCTGAATATGAAAAAGCCGTAGAAAAAAGCAAACATTTTCCTCAAGAATTTACCGCAGTATTAAGGGGCCAATGTCATTTAATAGACTCATCAAAGTTAATTAAAACCAGTGAAATAGATGGCATGCATTTAGATCCTAAAAGTCATGCTATATTAGGAAAAGAAGTGGCTAAATATATTAAACAGTATATATGCTAATTTTGCTCATTACAAACTGTCATACATAGACGATCCATAATGAATAATTTGGAACCGTCCCCAAATATTCATAGCAGTCTTTGGCAAAGATAGACTGCTATGATGCTGCCAAGGGCTACTTTCATCATACTTTGATTGTTGTAGGCCAGAAACAATGCAAAGACACCACCTACTGCCGATGCTAATACATTTCCCGAGGAATATAATATGCCGGGGAAAGTCATTGCACCTAAAACGGCATAAGGCATATAATATAGAAACGACTGAATAAATCTTGACTTCAGCTTCCCTTTGACAGCAACCATTGGAATTACTCTTATCATATAAGTTACTAAAGCCATAACAATTAAGCCGGAATATACATTACTCAAGTTCATCTTCCTCCCTGGGAAACATAATTGCACCGATACTGCAGGCAACTACTGTTGCTATGATGATTACCCAACCCCCTGATACAAAGTTGACATAAGGCACCCATTTAAAAATAGAGCTGATGCTGACAGCAATGGCGGATACGGCAAGAGCTGCCTTGGATTCTTTTGTTGCAGGAACAACTATTGAAATAAACATGCCATATAGTGCAATACCCATAGAGCTTTGCAGCATTGGTGGAAGCAAAGAAGATGTCAAACCCCCTAAAGCTGTGCCCAATGCCCATCCAACATAGGGCCCGGCAATAAGGCCTGACATATAAGAAAAGGTAAGTTCACCTTTTCTTATGGAGGATATGGCAAAGACCTCATCAGTTATTCCAAAAGCCAAAATACACCTTTTAAGTGTGGAAATCTTAGATGATAGCTTTTGTGAAAGGGCTAGGGACATCAACATATATCGCAAATTGACTATAAAAGATGTTAAAGCTATCTCCAGCATAGATGCCCCATGGATGATTAAATTAATCCCGGCAAATTGCCCTGCTGAGGTTAGATTTGTCATTGAGATTAATACTGCAGCCAATACCGGTATCCCCCCATCCGCGGCTATAAGGCCAAAGGTAAATGAAACCGGTATATACCCTAATGCTATTGGGATTCCGTGTTTAAAACCATAAAAAAAATCGTTACTGATATTAGTTAATTTTATTTGTCCATTATAAGGTAAATCGCTTTTCAATATTTAAAACCTTCCCTTGTTATATTTGTTACTGTAAAAAAAGCGTATTATATGAACTAGTATAATAAAATAGCATTAGTTTAGTCAATATTTTTCAATCTGCCTTTTCTTCAGTGTATTGTTTGAAAAGGCAGATTTGGATGATATTGAATTAAGATTTTCTAAAATTGGGGTTGACATTTTTTGCTTTTAGGCTTATAGTATTAAACAACAATCAAAAATTAACATTGGCAATGACGGAGAAGATAAGCATTGACACTGTGAATTCAGAGAGCCGGGGTTGGTGTGATCCGGTTTTACAAGACGATGTGGATATTCCCTCCCGAGTTTTTGCTCTAAACGGAAACAAGTAGGGGCAAAGGGTAGTCTCCCTTAACAAAGGACTATAGTTTAGCGTAACTGCAGACTAGAATTTGAGTATCCCGGATATAGTTTATACCTATATTTAGGATAGAGTGGTACCGTGAACAAAGTTTCACCTCTAATTGGAGGTGAAACTTTTTTGTTTTATATATTTTCGATCGATCGATTAAAATTAGCCAACTAATAACAAAATTAAATCAAGGAGGTTTAAAATGAAACAAATAGCAAGAGATAAATGGTCTTCCAAAGCGGGTTTTGTATTGGCTGCTGCGGGTTCAGCCATAGGTTTAGGTAATATTTGGAAGTTTCCCTATAGCGTAGGTGCCAACGGTGGTGGGGCTTATGTAGCTCTATATCTTCTATTTTTGGTGATTATCGGTATGCCCCTTATGCTTGCAGCAATAACTCTTGGGAGAAAAACCCAGTTATCAGTTTTTGGTGCATATAAAAGCATAGATAAGCGTTGGTCTTTCGTGGGAGCATTGGCGGTGATTTGCGGTTTTGTAATATTGGCATTCTATTCTGCTGTAGGAGGTTGGGTGCTCTATTATTTTAAAAATGCAGTTACCGGAAAGTTAAATACTACGGATCCGGCTATTCTAGCGGGGATTTTTACAGATATGATGAATTCACCTAAAATCTTAATATTTTATCAATTGGTTTTTATGGTGATGACTATAATGATAGTAATTAAAGGTATCAAAAAGGGAATCGAAAGCAGTTCTAAAATAATGATGCCTGCACTCTTAATCCTTCTTATTATAATTGCCATAAGAAGTGTTACATTACAAGGCAGTATGGAAGGAATCAAGTTCTTATTGGTTCCGGATTTTTCAAAAATAACTATGGATGTGGCTAAAAACGCTATGGGTCAGGTGTTTTTCTCCCTCAGTATAGGTATGGGGGTAATGATAACCTATGGCAGTTACTTGGGTAAAGAGGAAAATCTGTTAAGTACGGCTGTTTCCATTCCAATATTGGATACCCTTGTGGCCTTGATAGCAGGTTTTGCTACAATACCAGCGGTCTTTGCTCTGGGTTTTGAAGCAGGAGAAGGACCCGGACTTATGTTTGTCACATTACCGGCGGTTTTTGCGTCAATGCCCATGGGTCAAATCTTTTGTATAGCATTTTTCCTGTTGGTAATATTTGCAGCATTGACATCTTCCATGTCAATGCTTGAAATATGTGTATCGTATTTTGTTGATGAGCGAAACGAGGACAGAAAAAAAGCCACACTGACAATTGGAGCTCTAATATTCCTGTTGGGTATACCCGCATCCCTGTCCTTGATTGAAGGTAGCGGCTTTAGACTGGGCAATTTAGCTTTCTTTGATGCCTATGACAAGTTGTCTGCTAATATTCTACTTACAACCGGTGCATTTTTGCTTAGTATATTTGTTGCATGGGTAGTAACAACTAAAGAAGCTGTAAAGGAAATAGAGAGTTCAGGAGTGAAGTTTAGACTAGCCAGTGTCTGGAGTTTCTTGTTGAAATATATTGTGCCGGCAGGTGTGTTTATAATATTGATAAATTCCTATAAAGACTTCATAGTTTCCATATTTCAATAAGCCAACAAGTGGGAGGCCAAAGGCCTCCCCTACAATTTAAAAATTCGCACATAATGCGGAATGTATTAACAACAAGGGGCGGTCTTTGACCGTCCCTTACCTGCTTTGACAGCGACGATGATACCGTCTGCTACGGGAACCACTACTGAATTTAATTAGTGGAAATAAATTAGATTCAAAGCGTACATTTAATCATCGTATTCAACTGCTTTACCACACTTGGGACAATGGATGGTTCCACTTTTTGTCCATTGGGGAACAGCGCCACCCCATCCACAATTTGGGCAGCGTAGAACAAAAAACTTAATGATAAGTGCAAACATAATTAAGCCGATCCCAATGTAAAAAGGAAAAAGTGATTCTAAAAAAACTGGTATTATCAGCAGCACAATGCCAAGGCATATTGAAAGAATGGAAATCCTTGCCCATTTTCGGGACATTTTCATTATAAAATCTCCTTAACTTGGTAATTTTGTTTTGATTGTTTATAAAAATGAATATTATTGTTGTAATTATCCAGTAGATTGGAATATCTCAATATGTTAAAGTATCCTCATTATTGTTTTTGCTTTTTGTGGTCTCTCATTTGTAAATACTTTTGAACTCCTCTGATTATGAAACCAATAGATATGGTAAGAGGTATGATTAAAGAGATTAAAGAAGACCAAGTAAATTTCGAAGAAATAAGCACTAGTATGGTAGGCACAATTATTAACAGACCGAAAATAATGAGTAAAAAGGGATACTTAGTTAACCTGCTTACAGGTCTCGGAACGCGGCCTGTACCTACGTAGTGCCCAGGGTTATACTGGTTATTGAGCCAATCCTGCAAATCTTCAATGTCTTTTTCAAATTCATTTTTCTCATCTGAGAAATCTTTGTCCAAGAAAAAACACCTCTATTCTACATTACGGTATTCAATTAATTCTATTGTAAGCACATTTTTCAATTTATAACGTAGCAATTCATATAATATAGGGACGGCCCCAGGCCGTCCCTACTGTTCTTCTATAAACCTGCCCGCCTCCACAGCGGCGATAGCCCCGTCGGCTACGGCGGTTACCACCTGGCGCAGAGATTTTTTGCGTATATCACCGGCGGCAAAAAGGCCGGGGACATCTGTTTTCATATGATCATCGGTGACGATGTAACCTTGCTCATCCAACCGAATTAAGTCTTTGACAAAATCAGTGTTAGGGGTGTAGCCGATTGCGACAAAAACCCCGTTAACTGAAACAGAGCTCATTTCTCCGGTTTTTACATTCTTAACTACAACTTCTTCAACGGTGTCTTTACCCTTTATTTCATGCAATACCGAATCCCAAATGAACTTTATTTTATCATTATCAAAAGCCCGCTCTTGAAGGATTTTTGTAGCCCTTAACTCATCCCGACGATGGATTACATGGATGCTGCTGGCAAACCGGGTTAAATATAAAGCCTCTTCAATAGCGGTGTCACCTCCACCTACCATTGCTATAGGCTTATCGGTATAAAAGGCACCATCACAGGTTGCACAGTATGAAACACCTCGACCGGTAAACTCCTTTTCGCCATTTACCCCTACTTTTCTCGGTTCAGCCCCTGTAGCCAAAATGACGGTTTTGACTTCAAGTTTTTCGCCTTTCATGGAAACAATAAACCTGTCATCTAACTTCTCTATTTTTTCCACATCACCGTTTAGAAACTCAGCACCAAATTTTTCTGCCTGATTTTTGATACCGTCTGTAAGTTCAGCACCTGCTATACCTTCGGCAAATCCCGGATAGTTCTCTATGCGATAAGTTATGGCAGCTTGACCGCCGGGATACATCTTTTCAACGATAACCGTTGATAATTTAGCTCTGGCGGCATAAAGGCCAGCTGAAAGACCTGCAGGTCCGGCACCGATAATAGCCACATCGTAAATCATTTTATACCTCCGCCTTTCTATAAATACCTAAAGTAAATAATAATATATTTGTAAGAATTTATCAAACTTAATCAACAATATTAAGGATAATTCTTAAAAACGTTGAATAGCCCACATATTACAAGATAAAAAAATAAATCCCAAAAACCTATTGCATAATAATGCAATATAATGTATAATTATAAACAATATTACGGGGAGGCGGTTAGCTATGAGTATAAAGCCTTGGGAACATACAGAAATCAGTTCACTGAAGGGAAAAGACATCTTAACCTTGCATGATCTTACCAGACTTGAAATAGAAGAGATTCTCAAAAAATGCGAAACTGTTAAAACCATGTTTAATTTAGGTGCTGATTATAAGCCACTTAAGGGCAAGACCCTTGGTATGATATTTCAAAAATCCTCTACAAGGACAAGAGTGTCATTTGAGGTGGCCATGTGGCAGTCGGGAGGTTATGCTCTTTTTTTAAACAGTAATGACATTCAAATAGGTAGGGGAGAAACTATTCCAGATACGGCTCGCGTTTTATCCAGATATCTTGACGGTATAATGATCAGGGCGTACAGTCATGAAGACGTAAAAATATTGGCCAAATACGCAGATATACCTATTATTAATGGATTAACCGACTATACTCATCCTTGCCAGGTTCTGGCGGATTTATTTACAATCCAGGAAAAGAAGAAAAAGCTTACCGGTTTAAAGCTGGCTTTTATTGGTGATGGTAAAAATAATATGGCAAATTCCCTCATTTTTGGATGTTCCAAGGTGGGTATGGATATAACCATAGCTTCTCCAAAGGAATTTTTACCGGATAAAGAAGTGGTGGATAAGGCGAAAGCCGATGCTAATATGAACGGTTCAAAAATCACTCTGACTCAAGATGTATATGAAGCTGCAAAAAATGCTGATGTGCTGTACACCGATGTATGGACCAGTATGGGGCAAGAAGAAGAAACTGAATACAGAAAGGAAATTTTTGCCGGTTATCAGATAAATAATGAACTTGTTTCGGTGGCTGATCAAAGTGTAATTGTTCTACATTGCCTACCTGCACATCGGGGTGAGGAAATAACCGAAGAAGTCATGGAAGGCCCTCATTCAGTGATTTTTGACGAAGCTGAGAACCGCCTACACGTTCAAAAAGCTATACTTTCACTGATAATGGGTTAGGTTAGAGTTTATCAAAACAGTCGACCTTTGAAGATGATCAGACAAGGCAGATTCGAATCGATAGAAGCATTAATAATGTGGCCAAAATAAATTTGGAGGTGTAACCGGTGTATGACGACTTCATAGTTCAAAACATGGATTATGTTAGGAAATTGGCCTATGAGGGTCTCATCCCCAAAGAAGAGGCAGCGATTATTATAAAAGGATTGATGGAAGTTAACGTGGAGATAGAAAACGGGATCTTAAACTTTTCCTCAAAACTTGAGGAAAAACAAAATTCTGTAGAAAAATGCCTAATGGAAAAGATAGGGCCCCTGGCAGTAAAACTACACAAGGCGTGCTGATACATATATTTTGCCAGTGTAATAATTTAACAGTGTTTATAAGAGAGGGAAAGGAAATTCCTCTTTTTTTTTATTTCAAAAGGTTTTGGCGTATTATCTTCTATTACATCAATCAACTGATACATTTTACTTGAATATGATATGTAAATATTTAGGGCCATTTCCCGGGAAATAGGGAAACTTGTTATATATTGAGACATAGAAATACTTATTTTAAATTTTTATAAGTTATTGGGAAAAAAAGTCATTGTATAATACTTGACTAACAACATCATAGTAGAATATTATAAATATGATGGTATTTTTAGAAAAACCTAATATGTTTTTATTTAACATATACTGAAGACTTGCATTATTGTTTTACCTGCTAATTATGTTATACCTAAACTCTTAAATTATTTCTCATAAGTAATTAATCAGAAATTGTTAATAAAGCTTAAGCAGGCAACAACCTATAATAACGATGGTGCAGGTCTTCTTTGTTTTTTAATAAAGATAAATGAAAGTTGAGGTCTGATCAATATGGATAGAAAAACCCTTGCGATTTTCTCATCAGATAAACGGGTAAAAGACTATTTAGTAAAAACCATCAGAGAAGTTATAGAGAATAAGGTGGGTATTAAAAGCTATTCTTTAGATGAGGGTATAACCCCGGTAAATGATGATATTTTGGTTATGACGTCGGGGGATTTTATGACACCTATTGCAAAGCGTATATTTCCACAGGGGAAAATAATAGCTGCAAAAAGACTGATCACCGGATACAATTTAGAAAAAGTTATAATGCTGCCTAAGGGTAAAAAAGTATTGGTAGTAAATCACCCCCGTGTTACTTCGGAAGAAACAATTGAATCACTTTTGAATCTTGGAATTAATCATTTAGAGTATGAACCATTTTGGAAAGGCAAGAAGATAGACTATAACACAATAGATACTGCCATATCTCCCGGAATGATACATCTCTGCCCTGAGCCTATAAAAAATAAAATAGATATTGGTCCTAGAACTATCAGTGCTAGTACTTTTTTAAAAATCATTACCGAGTTGAACCTTGATTTAGAATACTTGGAAAAATTCACAGTGTATTATAATAATTTACTACTTGAGACAAGTAGAAGAATTGCTATGATGCATGAACAATCAGAAATGTTAAGAAAAAACCAAGAGATAATTTTGAATGAAATTGACGAAGGTATCATTTCTGTAGATCAAAATGAAAATATAATAATAGCAAATGAAATGGCAACTAAATTGTTAAAATGCGATATAGGCAAAAATAACCGAAATTTCAGGGAAATTATAACCAGGTTTAAAAAAATAAAATTATTTACAGATGATGACCGTGATAATAGAATTTCTGCTATTTACTCCATTCATGAAAAAGAAATTCTTATAAATAAAATTCCTGTAGTAGGGACAAAGGACAAAAATTTTATATATACATTCAAGGAAATATCGAAGTTACAGGCCCTGGAAAACACAGTAAGAAGAAAACTCGCTGAAAAGGGATATGTGGCCAAATATGTCTTTGATGATATATGGACCAAAAGTGAAAAGGTACGGAGAGTTAAAGATAAGGCATTAAAATTTGCTAAAACGGACAAGAACACATTGATAATCGGAGAAAGTGGTACAGGCAAGGAGTTGTTTGCTCAAGCTATTCACAATGAATCTTTGAGAAAAAACGGTCCCTTTGTAGCCGTCAATTTTGCTGCTTTGCCGGAGAATTTAGTAGAAAGCGAACTATTCGGATATGAAGAAGGTGCATTCACTGGAGCAAAGAAAGGCGGTAAATTGGGTCTTTTTGAACAAGCTCATGGTGGTACTATCTTTTTAGATGAAATCGGAGATGCACCTTTAAACGTACAGACCAGTCTTCTTCGTGTTCTTCAGGAAAGGCAGATTATGAGGGTAGGCGGAGATAAACTAATTCCAGTTGATGTTAGGATAATAGCTGCAACAAACAAAAACTTGATAGAATCTATAAAAACAAATCAATTTAGAGAGGACTTATATTATAGAATAAGCGTACTTCCGATAAAAATACCTCCATTAAGACAACGAAAAGAAGATATAATATATTTTTTTACAATGTTTTTTAAAAGACATAATATGATAAAGCATTTTACTCCGGGTGCTAAAAAAGTTATTCTGGAATATGATTTTCCCGGAAATGTAAGAGAATTAAAAAACATTGCTGATTACCTATATGTTTCTAAAACAAACAGTGATTTTATCGAAGTGGAGGATTTGCCCGAGCATTTGATACAAAATAGTCATGAAATGTACAAGGTGGTTATGGACAAGACAAGTTTTGAGCTGAATGAGCAGCAATTAGCCCTAAACCAAATTGATATAAAGGATGTCTTTTACATCCTAGACCTATTATTTAAGAATAAAAACAGAGGTATAGGACGGTATAAAATGATGTCAATATTAAAACGTGAAATAGATCATATTACCGAGGGATATTTAAGAAAAACTCAAAGGATTCTACGCGAACTAAACTTGGTTACTATAGGGAAAAATAAGCAAGGGACAAGAATTACAGAGGAAGGAATATTTTTCTTGCAATATTTGCAGACAATATTTTGGGACAACGAGCATGAATTATATTAAGAAAATTGAATTATAAAATATATAGGAAATATAGAATGGCATCTTCCCTATAAAATCCTATATATTTTTTATTTCTTAAATTATAGGAAAATTATCAATAGAATATGCAGAAAAAATATTGGCATGCCTCTTGCAATAATTATAATCGAAATATTAATTCAGGGGGTATGCAACATTGAAATCAGTTGTTATAACATCTGCTATAAGAACGCCTTTAGGTAGGCTTGGAGGAACGATTAAAGATATTCTTCCTGAAGTATTAACTCAGATTGTGTTAGAAGAAGCAGTAAAAAGGACCGGTATAGAAAAATCTGCGGTCGATGAAGTCGTTATAGGTCAAACCAAACAAACTACTGATGCTCCCAATATTGCACGAGTATCGGCACTGAAAGCTGGTTTCCCCGAGGAAATGCCTGCATATACGGTGCATAGGCAATGTTCGTCAGGGCTTCAGGCTATATTAAATGCAGTTTGGCAAATACAAACGGGATATGGGGAAATTATCGTTGCTGGTGGAGTAGAGAGTATGAGTACGGCTCCTTATTACTTGAGAAATGCGAGATATGGTTATAAAGCAGGTAATGCAGAAATATTGGATCCGAATGTGGAAAGTCAACCTAAATCTCAGCCGGAAGAGATATATGGCACATTTAACATGGGAATAACGGCGGAAAACCTTGCAGAAAAATATAATATATCAAGAGAAGAACAGGATGAATTCTCATACCAAAGTCATGTGAAAGCAATAAAAGCCATAGATGAGGGTCTTTTTAAAGAAGAAATAGTTTCGGTAACGGTCCCTGTAAGAAAAAAGCCACCCATTGTATTTGATACTGATGAAGGGCCCAGACGAAATACAAGTTTAGAGACCATGGCCAAATTAAAACCTGTGTTTAAACAAAACGGAACCGTTACAGCCGGCAATAGCTCTACAAGGAACGATGGTGCAGCAGCCGTGGTTGTAATGAGTGAAGAAAAGGCAAGAGAGCTCGGTATAAAACCGTTAGTCAGATTTGTATCAGCGGGCATAGCAGGGGTAGACCCCAGGATTATGGGTATAGGACCGGTTCCTGCTACAAGGAAAGCCTTAAGCAAAGCTAATCTGACATTGGATGATATGGAATTGATTGAATTAAATGAAGCCTTTGCCGCTCAGAGTTTGTCAGTAATTAAAGAATTGGGGCTTAATAGAGAGATACTCAATGTAAACGGTGGGGCTATAGCTCTTGGTCATCCGCTGGGTTGTTCCGGCACTCGAATAACTGTAACACTTATTCATGAAATGCTCAGAAGAGAAGTAAAATATGGTCTTGCTACCATTTGTGTTGCGGGTGGATTAGGAGTAAGTGGCATTTTCGAAAATGCTAACTAAAAAAGGAAATTCTATGATCATACAATGATGGAGGCTGGTAGCTTATGAAGAAACTAAAAAGTATACAAGAAGCAATAAATATGATAAAACCGGGTTCGAGTATAATGGTAGGCAGTTTTGGGCTTGCAGGATATCCTGAGAAATTGATTGAAGCTCTTGCCGAAAGTGAGTTAAAGGATCTGACAATTATAAGTAACGATTTAGGATCTCCGGGTATTGGACTTGGGAAGCTACTTAGAAATAACCAAATAAAGGCATTAATTGGCAATTACTATAACTGGAATCCCGAGGTTGCCATGGCGAATAATGAAGGAAAGATCAAAGTGACTTTAGTGCCTCAAGGAACTTTTGCTGAAGCTATAAGAGCAGCAGGAGTTGGGATACCGGCATTTTTCACTCCTACAAGTGCTGGAACAGATTTAGCGCAAGGTAAGGAAATAAAAATATTTAATGAACGCACCTATATCATGGAAGAGTCTATAAAAGCTGATGTTGCCCTTATAAGAGCATATAAAGCTGATGAGTTGGGCAATCTCGTTTATTATAAAACTGCAAGAAATTTCAATCCGCTAATGGCAATGGCAGCTAATTTAGTTATTGCAGAAGTAGATGAAATTGTTCCTACTGGCACACTGGATCCCGAATGTATAGTAACACCTCATATATTTGTTGATGTTATTACTGCAAAGGAGGGAATATAATGCAAGTTATTTCTGAAGAAAAAGCTAAACAAAGAATTGCCAAACTTGTAGCACAATACTTTGATAAATGTGCTGAAGAGAAGACACTTTTTATAAATTTGGGTGTTGGGATTCCTACGATGGTAGCCGATTACATTACAAATACGAACATATTTTTACAAGCCGAAAATGGAATGCTGGGTGTCGGGAAAGCTGCTTCCGAAGGACAAAAAGACAGAAACTTAATTAACGCCGGTAGGGTTCCGATTACAGAAACTTCAGGTTGTTCATTTTTTGATAGTTCAACATCTTTCGGAATGATAAGGGGCGGCCATATTGATGCTACAGTAATAGGTGCTTTTGAGGTGGACGAGGAAGGTACTATAGCTAATTGGATTATACCTAATGGGAAGCAGCTTGGAGTAGGAGGAGCTATGGATCTGGTTTCGGGAGCGAGACAGGTTATTATCGCAATGCAACATACGACCAAAAAAGGTCAGCCTAAATTGGTGAAAAAATGTAAATTGCCTATTACCGGAGTTGGAGAGGCCGATATAGTGGTTACCGAAATGGGCGTATTTTTCCTGGAAAATAATAAATTAGTCTTAAAACAAATTGCTCCGGAAATTTCCCTTGATATATTAAGCTGTATAACTGAAGCGGATTTTGAAGTAAGTTCCGATTTAAAAGTCATGGATGTAGATTAAATAATATTAGGGAGGAAATGAGCTGATGAAAGACCATGTGTTTTACCCAAGTCTAAAGACTGACTATCCGGTGGTGGATAGAGGAAAAGGCATTTATCTATGGGATATCAATGGTAAGAAATACATCGATGCATGTTCTGGAGCAGTTGTTTCTAACATTGGTCATGGGGTAGAAGAAATAAAGGACGCAATGACAAAACAGCTAGAACAAGTAGAGTTTGCTCATCGATTCAAATTCACCAACGGGCCTTTGCAACAATTGGCAGGTATGATTTGCGATATGGCGCCGGAGGGAATAGAATGGGTCAGTTTTGTTTCAGGTGGGTCAGAAGCCACGGAAACTGCCATGAAAATGTCAAGGGAATACTTCATCGAAAAAGGAAAGCCAACTAAATATAAAATAATTTCCAGATGGCAAAGTTATCACGGAAACACCCTGGGAGCTCTATCCATGAGTGGAAACATCGGAAGAAGAAGGCGTTATGCACCTTTACTGGCAGACTTCCCTCACGTAGCTCCACCATATTGCTATAGATGCCCTCTTGGGAAAGACCCTAAAATATGTAATTTGGAATGTGCTCAGGAAATTGAAAATGCAATTATTAAAGAAGGTCCGGAAAATGTGGCCGCTGTAATTTTGGAACCAATTTCCGGTTCATCCATAGGTTCTGTAGTGCCAAAAGACGGCTATATGCAAGCTGTTCGAGAAATATGCACTAAATATGATGTTCTATTTATTGCCGATGAAGTTATGACCGGTGTTGGCAGGACTGGGAAAAATTTTGCCGTTAATCACTGGAATGTAGTTCCCGATATGATTTGTATGGCAAAAGGTTTGAGTGGTGGCTATGCACCACTTGGAGCCGTTGCGGTGCAGGACTTCATTCATGAAACCTTTAAAAACGGGTCCGGTAAATTTGCCCATGGATTCACATATGGAAGCAATCCTGTAGCAGCTGCAGCAGGTATGGCAGTGGTTAGATACGTAAGAGAGAACAACTTGGTCGAAAATTCCTATAAAGTAGGGGAATATTTGCTTGGAAGACTAAATCAGTTAAAGGATAAGTATTGGTTTATTGGTGATGTCCGTGGTTTGGGCTTGATGACCGGTGTTGAATTTGTTAAAGATAAAGAAACAAAAGAACCTTTTGAACAAGCGAAGGGAATAACGGATAAAGTTGTTAGCACTGCTCTTAAAATGGGATTGATGGTTTATGGTGCACCTCTGTGTGCCGATGGTACTAAGGGAGATGCAATAATGATAACTCCTCCTCTCATAGTAACAGAGCAGGAAATTGATATGATTATAGATGCTTTTGAGGAAGTGCTGAACAAAATATTTTAAGGAAAGGGTGATAGATTGATAAGTAAAAATAGCATAACAAAATTAAAAAAATAAAACAAGGGGGAAACTAAATGAAAAAGATTATTTCTGTGCTTCTGGTAGCCCTATTAGTTATGGGCTTAATTGTAGGCTGTGGTGGCAATCAGGCTTCAAAAGAAACTGGAGAAAATGAGGAAACTGAAAACAGGAATCAAAGGGTCCCGTGTTTGTTAATATAGGTACAGGAGGAACCGCCGGCACATACTTTCCCCTTGGTGGGGCTCTGGCAGACATATGGAACAATCTTATTGAAGGTGTGAATGCTACAGCTCAGAGTACCGGTGCATCAATTGCTAATATAAATCTTTTGACTGAAGGTAAGGTTGAGGTTGTTTTTATTCAAAACGATATAGCTTATTATG
>JAQWCA010000013.1 GCA_028706065.1 Tepidanaerobacteraceae bacterium | reverse complement strand
CATGACCAAATAACTGTTTCTAATGGTGCAAAACAATCCCTATATAATGCTTTATACTGCCTGATAGACCCCGGTGACAAGGTTCTAATTCCTAGTCCATATTGGGTAAGTTATCCTGAAATGGTTAAGCTATGTGGAGGTATACCTGTTTTTGTACCGATGACAGAAGATAATGGTTTTATGTTAAAAGCAAGTACCTTAGAACAGTATATAGATAATAAAACAAAAATACTTATAATAAACAGTCCTAACAATCCCTGTGGTAGTGTATACTCAAAACAGGATTTGAAAGAAATATCTGATTTAGCTATTAAAAATAATATTTTTGTTATAACGGATGAAATCTACCAAAAATTAATTTATGATGGCAGCGAACACGTAAGTATAGTTTCAAATAAAAACATGCCCGAAAGGTCTTTATTAATTAACGGTGTATCAAAATCTTTTGCCATGACAGGGTGGAGAATCGGCTTTGCTGCGGGGCCTAAAGAGTTAATAAAAGCTATGACTAATTTTCAGAGCCATTCTACATCCAATCCTAACTCTATAGCACAAAAGGCTAGTCTAGAGGCATTCTCTAATCCGTCTAAGGATGAAAATATAAAGAAAATGATTAATGAATTTTTAAGACGGCGAAACTATATGGTGCAAAGGATTAATAGTATAAACAATATCTCATGTCGCCTACCTATGGGAGCTTTTTATGTATTCATGAATATATCCGGAACATTTGGTAAGCAGTGTGACGGAAAAATCATTAAGGATTCTACTAGTTTTTCCGCGGTTCTTCTTGAAAAGTACAAAGTTGCCTTGGTACCAGGAATAGCTTTCGGTGATGATAATTATGTTAGGCTATCATATGCTACATCGATTGAGAATATCAAGAAAGGGTTAGATAGAATTGAAAGGTTTGTTGAAATGTTGAAATAAAAAATTAAGGTAGGGAATAGTTCCTACCTTAATTTTTTATCTTTTTATGTTGTTAAAATACTAAATACCGGGTTTTAAAACAACCCTAATCCGGCCAGGAATACTATAAAAACCAATGCTGGTGCAACATATTTTAGCATTATATTAGCCCAGAAGTTTCCCAAATCAAACTTCAGTAAACCATCATTAGTAACTTCTCGTAGGGCATTATCGGTACCCCATATCCAAGATATAAATAATGCAGTAAACATTCCTCCGATAGGCAAAAGAAGGTTATTGGAAATCCAGTCTAGTTGATCAAAAAACACCAAATCTGCAATTTTAAAGCCACTCAAAGGTCCCATGGATAAAGAAGCAAAAGCGCCAATTATAAAGATAGTTCCTCCTAGCGTTAGTGACGCACGCTTGCGGTTCCACCCATGCTCTTCTATCATATAGGCAATAATAGGTTCCAAAAGTGAAATCGCTGAAGTTAAAGCTGCTAAAAGCAGAAGAAAGAAAAACGCACTACCAAAGAGATTTCCCATGGGCATTTCACTAAATACCGCTGGAAGTGTAACAAAAGTCAAACCCGGTCCTGAAGAAGGTTCAAAACCATATGAGAAGACAGCAGGGAAGATGACAAGGCCTGCGGTAAATGCAATTAGGGTATCCATGAAAGGAACCATTAATGATGCTTGTGGAATATTTTCTTTTTTGCCTAAATAGCTACCATAAGTTAAAATTGATCCCATACCTAAACTCAGTGAAAAAAACACTTGACCAAGAGCAGCTAATATAGTTTTTGAAGTAATCTTTGTAAAATCCGGCACGAGATAAAATCTTAATCCTTCAGCTGCACCAGGTAACATCATAGAACGAATAGCTAAAATGACAACAATCACCAACAATGCCGGCATCATGATATTGGAGTACTTTTCAATACCGTTTTTAACACCATTATAACAAATCCAAATTGTTAAAGCCATAAAAACAGCGTGAAATAGTATGGGTAAAATAGGATTACTTATAAAACCACCGAAGAGTTGGTCGGTTAAAATAGGGTCTGTAATTCCAAAACCAATAATTGCGCGAATGAAATAATAAATTACCCAGCCTCCCACAACACTGTAAAAAGAAAGTATCATAAAACCAGCAATAAGACCTATTCCTCCAACCCAAGCATATGACTTATTAATCTTCTTAAAAGCACCCACATTAGACCTTTGGGCATAACGGCCAAGAGTAACTTCCCCCATAAACATTGTAATACCTACTAAAATGATTATGGCTAAATATATAACTAAAAAAATAGCACCACCGTAGGCTCCTACCAACCAAGGAAAACGCCAAATATTTCCCAGACCTATAGCGGAACCAGCCGCTGCAAAAATAAAACCAACTTTACTAGCAAAACCCTCACGAGGTTCTTGAGTATCAGAATGTTGTTGACTCAACATACATCCTCCTTTCATTTAACTTGTTATACTCGAAATCTTCATTACAGTTTATTCTCTTGCCACTCTTGTCAATACTCTATATTATAACTTTATGTCTAATAACATATCATAATTTACTATTAAAAACAAGACCTTTCGTGTGAATGTTAGAAATATTAATAATAGGTATTACAATATCTATCAACTTAGTCCTCGCATTAAGTCGTGGCATTTAAGCTTGCAATCTTTACTATATATATATGTTTTATTAAAAACTTTGACATTGCAAATAAAGTATTGTATAATATTATCTGCGTAGGGGAGTAGCTCAATTGGTAGAGTAGCGGTCTCCAAAACCGTTGGTTGCGGGTTCAAGTCCTGTCTCCCCTGCCAAAATTTTATTTATAACTTTATAAACTTGATTTTAACTTTAACCCACATTTATTGTGGGTATTGTTTTATTTTAATTTTGTCAATAACTTTATTTGGTTTACATAAGATATATTATCGGACGTTGTTTTTGAGGCGTTTTATTGTTGCTTCAATGTTATCATTAGCTGTCAAGCATTATTTAAAAAAAGTTTTACTAATTTAAAGGTACTTAACTTATATTGATTTTTTATTTTTAAATATTGATATATTATGATATAATAAAATAAAATTTTGGAGTGATAGTATATGCACGAAGAACTAACTCCACGGCAAAGACAAATTCTTGATTACATACATAGATATTTCAAGGATAGAGGTTATCCTCCGTCCGTTCGAGAAATTTGTGCTGCCACTAATTTAAAGTCTACAGCTACTGTTCATGGATATCTTGTTCAATTGGAGAAAAAAAATTACATAAGACGTGACCCTCAAAAACCAAGAGCTATAGAAATAAGGGATAAAAGGGTTATTAATAATATGGTTGATGTGCCTCTAGTAGGGAAAGTTACCGCAGGCCAACCTATTTTAGCTCAGGAAAATATAGAAACTATTTTTTCACTACCTAAAGAAATGGTGCCTGACGCTAATGTTTATATGCTATCGGTAAAGGGTGACAGCATGATCAATGCCGGCATTTATAACGGTGATTATATACTGGTACAGTCCACGAGCACTGCTGAAAACGGTGATATAGTTGTAGCCCTTCTCGGTGACGAAGCAACTGTAAAAAGATTTTTTAAGGAATCAGACCATTTCCGGCTTCAACCCGAAAACCCTTATATGAAACCAATTATAGTAAAGGATTTAAAAATACTAGGGAAAGCAGTTGGCCTATACAGAAAACTATAATAAAAATCTAAAATAAGATAATGAGCACAAAATATAGTGCTCATTATCTTATTTTAGATTACCGTTATCTATCAATGCTTGAAGACCGCTCATTATACCTAGTTTTACATGCGAGAAATTTAATCCACCTTGAATATATACTGCATAAGGTTCCCTCAAAGGTGCATCAGCACTGAGTTCAATTGAAGAACCTTGTATAAAACTGCCACCCGCCATGATTATCTGATGATCATATCCTGGCATAGCCCATGGCTCGGGTTGAACATGGGAATCTACTGGCCCTACCTTTTGTATACCCTTGCAAAAACTGATCAAAGCATTTTTATTCTTTAAAACAACAGCAGTTACAATATCACTGCGCTTTTCGTCATATTTTGGGAATACTTTAAATCCCATATGCTCCAACATTCTTGATGTGAAAACTGCTCCTTTTAAAGCTTCTCCCACCACCAGCGGTGCATAAAAAAGACCTTGAACTATTAAACGATTTGAAAACAGTGATGAACCGCAATTTTTATCTAGACCCGGAGCAGTCAGCCTATAAGAACATTGTTTAACAAGTTCGCTTTTCCCTATTACATACCCCCCGGTTGGAGCTATCCCTCCTCCTGGGTTTTTTATTAGAGATCCGGCACATAAATCTGCACCTATTTCTATAGGTTCTTTTATATCTACAAATTCACCGTAACAATTATCAACAAAGCACACCAGATTATTTTTTAAGCTTTTTACGTATGCTATAAGCTGTTGTATTTCACTTATACTTAAAGCAGGCCTCATGCTATAGCCCCTTGAACGTTGAATAATAACCATTCTCGTATTTTTATTGATATTTTCTTTTATTTTGTCGTAATCGGGTTTACCATCAGCTAATCTAATTTCTCGATATTTTATATGATAATCCTTTAGTGAACCACAGTTATCTCCTAAAATCACATCTTTTAAAGTATCATAAGGAGTTCCAGTCACACTTAAAAGCTCATCACCCGGTCTTAAAACTCCTAAAAGGCACAGGGTTATGGCATGTGTGCCCGATACGATTTGAGATCTTACGAGAGCATCCTCGGCTTTAAAAATATCCTTATATATTTGCTCTATAGTTTCCCTTCCCATATCATTATAACCATACCCTGTAGAATCATTAAGATGATAATCACTTAAAAATGACTCTTTCATAGCTGCCAATATCTTAAATTGATTAAATTCTACTATTTTTTCAATTTCTCTAAAAACGGGTTGAACATCTTCTGTAATTCTTTGAGCATTTTCTATAAGTTTTGGATTGATTCCGTAATGTTCCATTGCAATTTTATCAATATTGTTAAATATACCTTCCTTCAACTTGTTGCCCTCTTTTCATCTATTATTCTCGATTATTTATATTATCATAATTCACATATGTGTTCAACTTCTTACGGCACAACGGGCAAATTGATGTTTCTAGCATTTGCTTTCTCCACTCAATGGGTATGAGTGCAATTCCTTCACTTATGCCCTCCTTTTTTCCCACTCTTCTACCTAATGCGTAACCTAATAAAAAAACAGATAGTGCTAATATTATTGATAATAGATTATAATAAAACATATCAAAGCTTCCCTTCTATATCTAAAATCTTTTGTGGAGTTTTAAACAATAAATTTATCATATAAACAATAATATGCATAAAAATTATTGTTGAAATTGCCTTTACACAATCTAAATAAAGAGTTAATAAGAAAAATATAATTGCAAGTAATAAAGCTTCAACTTTGCCAATTATAAAGGCCCAATTCTTTTTGTTGATACCATCTTTTTTATAATCTATAAGGTCATCCCATAATTGAATAGTAGCAATAATTAACATAGATGAAGTCATATTTACCCTTCCTAAAACAAGAAAACCAAATAAAACTGTTATAATGCTTTCTTGATATCCATATAACCCGGAAGGCATTTTTACGTTCAAACTCCCTGCCATACCAAGAGCAAAGCTAGCTAAAAAAAGGCCTATTGATGTAGATGCGTCTAACAGAAATGACAATAAAAATAACAGCAGTGCATAAGGTAATCCTCCAAGTTCCATTACTATTGATAAATTTGGCTTTCCTATAAGAATGTCTATATTTTGATCTGAATAGTCGTCCATTATTTTTATTACAAACCCTGTAAGGAATACACTGAAGACCTTTTTTAGTAAGGAAATCTTAAATATTGTGGGCCACAAATATTTTCACCTCTTTAAAGCCCCGTTTATAAAGGGCTGAAACAGGTAGAATTAAATTACCCGAAAATTCCTCTTTTATTTTTAGAAACCCTTTTTCAGCTCCTAGTAGATCCATTTTATTGGCTAATATTACATATCCCCTTTTTAGCTGTGCAAATTGAGCTATTTGGTAGTCAACTTCACCTAAAGAACTAGGTAGGTCCTTATGGTAAACGGTGGAAGCATCGATAATGTGGAGAATTATATCCGAATCCCGTATAATTGTAAGAGTCTGCGAAATTGCTTTCCTTATTTCCACTTCAGGGTGAATACCATCTATAAAACCAGTAGTGTCGATTAAACGGATTTTTTTCTTCCCTTTACCCACAGGTATATTTACTTCAATAGCTTGAACACAGCGAGTTTTATGTGGTTGTTCGTTTACGAGGCGTGAAATAGCATTTTTTGAATTAATCTTATACAATATTTTTTTACTGTCCTTGTTAATTAACTCTATATTAAATAATTTTACTCCAAGATATTCCGCAAAATTTATTAAAAATAACGTTTTCCCTACATTTGTTTTCCCGATAATCGTACATCGTTTCAATTAACCTTCACCTCCGAAATATCTTCGGGACAAATTTGAAGTAAATCTTCACGAGATATATTTTTTTGTTTTACAAGGCGAAGGGCTTGACGACGAAGAGCTTTTTCAATCATATTCCGAACAAGCCGTGCATTACCTAATTTATCATAAAAAATGTCTTTTTTACTATTTTGTAAAAGAGTTTCAAATAAAAGTAATGCATCTGGATTAAATTGATATTGCCTTTTTTCCACCATCATTTTAGCGATTTTCATTAGCTCTTTTACACTGTAGTCATTGAATTCTATTTGTATGGGAAATCTCGAGCGAAGTCCTGGGTTAATCTGTAAAAACCAATCCATTTCATCTTTATAGCCCGCCAGTATAACAATAAGATTGTCTTTATGATCTTCCATAGCCTTTACTAATGTATCTATTGCTTCCTTGCCAAAATCCTTTTCACCACCTCTTCCTAAAGAATATGCTTCATCTACAAACAATATCCCACCGAGTGCTCGTCTTATTTGATCTCGGGTTTTTTGCGCCGTATGCCCAATATACTCTCCTACTAAGTCTGCTCGCTCTACTTCGACGGTATGTCCTTTTTGAAGGATTCTCATGTGCCCGAACATTTTGCCAAGCAGCCTTGCTACAGTAGTCTTTCCGGTCCCTGGATTCCCTTTAAAAATCATATGTAAAACCTGCGGTTCTGCTAAAAGTTTTTCTTCATGTCGTCTTTTTTGAATTTCTGTAAAAGCTCGAATTTCTTTGACTAAATATTTAACTTTAGAAAGTCCAACTAATTCGTCAAGTTCTTTCATTACTTCTTCCAAGTTTTCTTCTTCGGAGATCTTTTTATTAAAAGACTTTTTTTGGCTGTCTATCTCAATGAATAAAGTTAAAGCTTCTACCGGGGTGATCATCCCACGGACTAGCATTTCATTAATTTGAATGGAATTGCTTATTTCGTTATTTTCTTTATCAAACATTAAAACCACCCCAAAAATCTATATCAATTTATTTTATGCATAAAAACATTTATAGGTTCCAAAAAACCCCCGAGAGTTTTTTCTCGAGGGTTTTTTGAACTAGTATTATAAACTTTTTAAGCTTCGTCAGTTTTTCTTTGATCCATTTGTCCTTGATTTAGGTTTATGGCTCTAAAGGGCGCTATTGTAGAAACAGCATGTTTATATACCAACTGTTGTTTGCCGTCAGAGTCAAGAATAATTGTGTAATTATCGAAGCCTCGCACTAGGCCTTTTAGCTGAAAACCATTCATTAGATAAATTGTTACAGGCACATTTTCCTTCCGTATCTGGTTTAACAAGCTATCCTGTAAATTAATTTGTACTCTTGTCATTCTGCGTCCCCCTCATATTGTTGTTAAATTTAATATTCTAGGTATTTTTCATTTTTCCTTCAATACCTTGAATTATATTTTCTATTGTTTTCTTTTTTCCTTCTTTAGAAATATCAAGCCAGAGGATATTTTTGTCACGCAAAAACCATGTATATTGCCGCTTGGCATAATGTCTAGTATCTCTGGCCATTAAATGAGCAGCTTCTTCTCGGGTTATCTTACCATCTAGATAATCAATAATCTGACGATAACCTAACGCCTGCATGGAATTTAATTCTCTCTTATAGCCCATTTTTAAAAGTCTTCGAACTTCTTCAATAAGTCCCCCATTAAGCATGGATAATACCCTTTTGTCAATACGTCTATACAATTCGATTCTAGGTCTTGTTAAACCAAACATAAGTAAATTATATGGGCTCTGCTGTTGTTTCGTCTTTTCTTCATAATACGAAAAGGGTTTTCCAGTTTTTACACATACCTCTAATGCACGAATTACACGACGTAAATTGTTTGGATGTATTTTACTCGCTGCCACCGGATCCAGCTTTTTTAGCTTTTTGTATAGGTAATCGTTACCATGTTCTTCAACTTGTCTTAGTAATTGTTTTCTGAAACTATCATCCTTTTCGGCCTGAGAAAAAGTGTAATTATAGCATACTGAATTTATATACAATCCTGTTCCTCCTGTTAATAACGGAATCTTATTACGAATATATATGTCTTGGATATGTAGTTTTGCTCCTACTTGAAAATCAGCAGCACTGAATTCTTCATCAGGGTTAACAATATCGATCATATAATGTTTTATTCCCATTCTATCCACAAATGAAGGTTTTGCCGTTCCGATATCCATATAACGATATATTTGCATCGAATCAGCCGAGATAATTTCCATATCAACTTTTCTCGCTACTTCAATTGCTATTTCCGTTTTTCCAACAGCAGTAGGCCCTACAATAACTACTAATAACTTTTTTTGCATGTTTTTATTTCCTTTTAAATTTCTTTTCTAATTCACTTAAAGTCATAGCTATAATAGTCGGCCTTCCATGAGGGCAGGTGTAAGGACCTTCAGTATCCTGCAGTTTTCTTAACAACTCTTGAATTTCTAAAAAAGAAAGCACATCACCCGCTTTTATAGCTGTATGGCATGACATTGAAATTATAAACCTTTCCTTGGGTGGATAGCCTGCATATTCCCTACTTTGTAATTGGTCAAGAGCATCACGAATTACTATCGGATCTACTGGTTTATTAAATAAATAAGGTACTGAACGAACAAGAATTGAATCTGAACCAAATACCGAAAAATCAAAGCCCATTTTTATAACATCTTCTTTGAAATTCTCTATTGACATCATGTCTTGAGCAGAAAGATGCAATACATAAGGAGCTATTAGTTTTTGAGAATCTGCCGGTTTAGAGTATTTGCTAAAATACGTTTCATATAAAATCCTCTCATGCGCAGCGTGCTGATCTATTAGGTAAAATTCTTTTTTCCCTTGTACAACGATGTATGTATTAAATAACTGACCTATAACTTTTTCAAAATGATATTTTGGCAAAACATCTTTTACCTTATGAAGTTTTTTGGTACTTTCCGTTATTTCTTGTGATTTTATTGTATTAGTAGAATTGTCTTTTGTATATATTGTATTTTTATCTTTTTCAATAATTGTGGGCTCTTTTAAGATTTGTGCCTTTGCTACAGTATTATTATATATTTTGTTATCATTGTTGTAATAATATTCATTCTTTGGTAATATTTCTCCATCTAATTTAATTTGACTTCCTGTATTCTTGAATGTTGTTTTTACAGGAGCTATATTAAAGGGCTCTTTCGGTATCAAAACTTGTTTTTTTAAACTATCATTTATAGCGTCAAAAAGCATCCTATGGACTTGATTTTCCCTCTGAAACTTTATCTCTGTCTTGGATGGATGTACATTTACATCAATTAACGAATTATTGATTTCGATAAAAATAATGGCTATGGGAAAACGATTTAATGGTATCAGTGACTTATATGCCCGCTCTAGTGAAAAAGCTAATCCCCGATCTTTAATAAAACGGTTATTTACAAAAAATGTCTGACCTGTGCGATTCCCCCTATTAAATCCGGGTTTTGATATATACCCCCATATTCTTCCACTGTCAAAATCTTTTTCAATATATATAACTTGCTTTGCTAAATCCACTCCATATACTTTTGCAATAGCTTCTTTGTAATCACCGTTTCCACTTGTATAAAATATTTCTCTTCCTTCATTTATAAGTCGAAAGGATATGTTTATATTTCCGATAGCAAATCTTGTTATCAAATCAGTAATACGTGAAGCCTCTTGGGTATCATTATTTAAAAACTTTAATCGAGCAGGTGTGTTAAAAAATAAATTCCTGACTTCTATGATGCTACCGTCATTAGAAGAAGTATCAACAAACTCCTCAATCACACCACCATTTATTTTGCATAGTGTGCCTATAATTTCATTCCTAGTCTTGGATGTCACTGATACATCAGAAACTGAAGCGATACTGGCTAAAGCTTCTCCTCTAAATCCCAAAGTGTTAATATTAAAAATATCATCCAGTTTACTTATTTTACTAGTGGCATGTCGCTCGAAAGCAAGTTTTAGATCCTCCCTAGATATCCCTTCACCATCATCAATAACTCGAATGGCTTTTTTACCACCTTTTTTGATTTCAATTATAATATTTTTGCTACCAGCATCAATGGAATTTTCGACCAATTCCTTTACTACAGAAACCGGCCTTTCAATAACTTCGCCCGCAGCTATTTTTGCAGCTATATTTTCTTTTAAAACATTTATTTTACCCATTTTGCTTTCTCCCTTAAATCAATTCCCGTTTAATAGAAAATAAAAAATTCAACGCTTCTACAGGAGTAATGGTATCTATATCCACCAATTTTATTTTTTCTATAATTTCTCGGTTTTTTAAAGTCTCCAGGTTTAACTGGTTTTCATTGAGATTTTCATCCCTAGTAGCTGCAACATTTGACATTACTACTTTGTCTTCGGAGCTTTTTTGTTCCAAGCTGTCCAGAATACTACTAGCTCTTTTAATAACTGATTTAGGTACCCCGGCTAGTCGTGCCACTTGTATACCATAGCTTTTATCTGCTTCTCCGGGAACTATTTTTCTTAAAAATATAACCCCTTCACCTTTTTCCCTAACGGTAATCTTGAAATTATTTACACCCTTTAAGTCTCTCAAAGCAGTTAATTCATGATAATGAGTAGCAAAAAGAGTTCTTGACTTTAGACTTTTTTGTATATACTCTATAACTGCCCATGCTATAGAAAGACCATCAAAAGTACTTGTTCCCCGCCCTACTTCATCTAAAATCAGAAGGCTTTTACTGGTGGCGTTTTTTAATATACTTGCCATTTCAGTCATCTCTACCATAAATGTACTCTGCCCTAAAGCTAAGTTATCTGAAGCTCCTATTCGAGTAAAAATACGATCGACTAGGCCTATCTCAGCCTTTTTTGCAGGAACGAAACATCCTATTTGTGCCATCAACACAATTAAGGCAACTTGCCTCATATAAGTAGATTTTCCCGCCATGTTTGGACCAGTAATTACTGAAATCATATTGTCATTACAGTTTATTCGCGTATCATTAGCTATAAACAATTCTTCTCGTTGAGTAAGTTCAACTACTGGATGTCGACCTTCAATTATGTTTATTTCGTCACTCAAGTTTACTTCAGGTTTTATGTAGTTGTTTTTACATGAAGCTTCAGCCATAGATAATAGAGCATCTAGTAAAGATACGTTGTAAGCACTTTGTTTTAATCTAGGAATTTGTTTTATAAGTTGTTCACGTATTTGGCAAAAAATGTCATATTCTAATTCCTGTAGTTTTTCTTCTGCATCGAGTATTAGAACCTCATATTCTTTTAGTTGATCAGTAATATAGCGTTCGGCATTGGCTAGTGTTTGTCTCCTAATGTAACTATCAGGAATCATGGAAAGATTTGTTTTAGTGACTTCAATATAGTAGCCAAAAACCCTGTTAAAACCTATTTTTAAAGATTTTATACCGGTTTTTTCCCGTTCTTTTTTCTCTAAATTTGCTATCCAAGTCTTGCCCTCGCGAGAAGCCTTCCTATGCATATCTATATTTGAATTATACCCATCTTTGATAATCCCTGCTTCTTTAATAGTCAAAGGAGGATCATCAGATATAGATTTCTCTAATAGAAGGGATACATCTTCTAAGGGATCTATTTGTTCAAAAATACGATGCAACAGTTTAGAATTACAATGGTTAAGAATATGTTTTATTTTAGGTAATTTAATTATAGTATTTTTTATAGCTAATAAATCCCTGGCATTGGCATTACCGCACACTAGTTTACCTGTTAAACGTTCTATATCATAGACATTCTTTAATTGTTCTTTCAAGTCTTCACGTAAGAAAAAATCATTAAACAACTCTTCTACAGCATCATGCCTTTGTCTAATCTTTATGATATCAATTAAGGGTTGTTCAAGCCACTTTCTTAGCAAACGAGCACCCATAGCTGTTGAGGTTTTGTCTATTACCCATAAGAGACTGCCCATCTTTTTCCCATCCCTCAAGCTTTCCACTATTTCCAAGTTCTTTCGGCAAGCAAAATCCATAACCATAAATTCGCGGTTTTCATAATAGGAAAAAGAGTTGATATGTGTTAGGCTCAATTTCTGGGTTTCGTTTAAATATTTAAGGCAAGCCCCAGCTGCTTTTATAGCTAGTCGTTTATCCTTAATTTTATTTATTTTTTCTTCTCCAAAATGTGATAACAATAAATCTAAGGTTGATTGTTCATCAAAATATTCTTCGTCTCTTAAAGTAAAATATAATTCCATGTTTTCCTTTAATTTTTTAGTTAAAAGATTTTCTTTTAATGTCTCATAGTTTGATAAACATTCCTTTGATTGAAATCGATCAACTTCATTGATTATCTCGTTATAAGGATAATTTGATGTTAATTCAGTTATATTGAAATCTCCCGTCATTAGGTCTACAAAAGCAAGCCCATATTCATCTCCATGTTTAAAAATACAACCTAAATAATTGTTTTTATTTTCTTCCAGCATATTCATATCTGTTATAGTACCAGGCGTAACGATTTTAACTACTTCTCGTTTGACTATTCCTTTTACAAGTCTTGGATTTTCCACTTGTTCACATATGACAACCTTATAGCCTTTAGATACAAGTTTGGATATATATTGATCTGCAGCGTGGTATGGAACTCCGGCCATAGGTACTTTGTTATCAGCATCTCTGGATGTTAATGTAATCTCTAATTCTTTTGAACAAATATGAGCATCATCAAAGAACATCTCATAAAAGTCACCAAGCCGAAAAAAAACTATATAATCTTTATATTTGCTTTTAATTTCCTTATATTGTCTTATCATAGGAGTGCCCATTTAAAGAAAAAACCTCCTAGAAATCTCATTTCATGATTTTACCCAGTAATGACCAGGTATGTGGTTCAGTGATTTTTACTTTTAACAGTTTACCTATTAATTCTTGAGAACCGTCAAAGTTTATTAACTTGTTTGTTCGGCTGCGTCCAGATAATCTATGGATATTTCCTTTACTAACTCCTTCTACCAATACTTCCTGTATTGTCCCTTTAAGAATCTTATTCTTATTCCAAGTAATAGAATTTTGTAATTGCATTAATCTATTAAGGCGATCTTTTTTAACTTCATCATCTATTTGATCTTTCATTTCTGCTGCAGGAGTTCCCTTTCGTTTTGAGTAAATAAAGGTGAAAGCAGAATCGAAATCCGCTTTTTTTACTAAATCAAGAGTGTCCAAAAAGTCTGTTTCAGTTTCTCCTGGAAAACCTACAATTATGTCTGTGGTTATAGCTATATCTGGGATAGCAACTCGCATTTTTTCTATTAAATCTAAATAATGCTCTCTTGTGTATATGCGATTCATCTTTGATAAAATTCGATTACTTCCTGATTGAACCGGTAAGTGGATGTGTTCACATACTTTCTTACTTTCTTTCATAGCTAGTATTAGTTCATCAGATAGATCTTTTGGATGTGAAGTAATAAATCTTATGCGCTCAATTCCATCAATAGCATCAACGCTTCTCAAAAGATTTGGGAAAGTTGTTGGGATTTGTAAGTTTTTGCCGTAGGAATTGACATTTTGACCTAATAAATTAATTTCTATAAAACCTTGATTAGACAGTTCCTTAATCTCGTTTAATATTTTATTAGGCTCACGACTCTTTTCACGGCCCCTAACATATGGCACAATGCAATAACTACAGTAATTGTTACAACCATAAGTTATCGTCACCCATGCTTTTGAATTATCAAATCGGCTAATTGGAAGATTTTCATCCATATCCGAGTCTTTTGTAATTTCTACCACAGGAAGATCTACTTGCCTACAATTTTCAATTAGATCGGACAATTTATGAACATTTTTTATCCCAAATAAAATATCTACATAAGGCATCTTTTTCGATATATATTCAATGACATGTGGTTGCTGTACCATGCATCCGGAAACTGCTATAATCAAGTCGGGATTTCTCTGCTTAAATTGTTTTAATTGTGCTATACGTCCATATACTTTTCTTTCGGCATTTTCTCTTACACAACACGTATTAAGAATAATTATATCCGCCTCTTTAAGTGTAGCGGCAGGACAATATCCCATCTTTTGTAAGACTCCAGCTATGATCTCGCTATCATGAATGTTCATCTGACAACCCCAAGTTAAAATCTTGTATTTCACTATTTCACTTCTCCTTTATTAGAACCCCTGATTAATTATATTTGTATTCAGGATACATTTCTTTTGCCTTGTTCACAGCTTTGTTGAAATCTTGCCATACAGCCCATTTAACTTTGTTTAAGGCTTTTCCTTGTTTACGCAAAATATACGCCGGGTGAAAAGTCGGCATAATCCAGTATTCTCCAAAATTTATCCATTGCCCTCGATCTCGGGTAATGCTACTGCCTGGTTTAAAGTAATTTAAAGGAACTGATCCAAGTGCAATTATTACCTTTGGTGTAATAAAAGAAAGTTCCATCTCCAAATTATTAGAACAGGCTTTGATTTCTTTTTGCAATGGCGTTCGGTTGCGTGGTGGTCGACATTTTATCACATTAGTTATGTAAATCCTTTCACGTCGAATTTCCATTTTATTTAAAATAATTGTGAGCAACTGACCAGCTCGTCCAACAAAAGGCCGACCAACTTTGTCTTCATCAAATCCTGGTCCTTCACCGATTAAAACTATTGGTGAATTCAATGCTCCTTCCCCTGCAACTTTCTGCGTATGATTTTCTATTGAATACAGAGGACATCGTTGACATGAATTTAAATGTTCTTTTATTATTTTGTATAAATAAACTCTCTTTTTATTCGATTCTACATCGTCAATCTTTATGGATTTAATAATATCATGAGCATTAGAATCTTGAATATTGAATTTATCTTTTAAATCAAATAGCAATTTGATACTATCAGGTAGGGTAATTTCAGTTGCTGTAAATGATTCTTTAATTTCATTTTCAATTGCCATACACATTTATCCTCCATTCTATGCTATATTATAGCATAAACTCAATTAAAAATTAAATAGATCAAAATATAAAAAAACGAACATATAAGTCCGCTTTTTATAAAAAATTGACCTTTTAGTTTTCACTATGAACTACTGGTAATTCATTATCCATAATAAATTCATCATCGGTTTTTTTACTTTCTTTAACTTTTTCACCTACATATAATATTGTCGGAGTGGGATTATATATATCTTTTGAAATTAATAGACGATCACCATTTTTTTCATTCACATATTTTTTCCACAAGTTCGCCTTATAACCCAGTGTTCCTTCTTTTATTTTAACTTCACCCTTTGCAATATTGTAATCTTTCTTAATAGTTACAGGAGATGGGATGGTCATAATTATTTCAGATAATAGCTCAGTATAATTATATTTTTTTTCACTACCAAAAAATTTAACGGTAAATTTATTATCTACAATTTCACTTGTTAGCAGAAGATAACTCCCAGTATTATTTTTAAACTTCAAATCAATAGTATTATAATTCACAGTAGCATCCCTTCCCAATGGAACATAGCTTACAGGTAAAGAATGATTTACCCTCTCTATTATTTCAAGATCAATCAATAAAGCAAGATTATATAGGGTGCTGGAAACCTGACAGACACCACCGCCTATATCCGAAACCGTTTGATTATTAATAAAGACCTGAGCTTCCTTATAACCCTTCTCCTCGGTACGTTCTCCTACAATCTCATTAAAAGAAAACACTTCGTTAGGTGAAAGTAAACAACCATTGAGTTTTTCTCCGGCTAACCTTATATTTTCCGTCCTACCTTTTATTGATTTATTAAATTTAGTTGAATACTCTGCTACCTTTGTTTTAATTTCCATGGCTTTAAGATTTTCTTTTGTCTTATCCGCTTTCCATTGTTTGACTGGAATATCTAAATTACCATTTCCCATACATATTCCTTTGATGATATTTTCTCTTAGTTTTCCTTCGTCTAAAAATCGTCCTTTAACATCGTCAACAATATGTACGATATCGCCATAAATTTTAAAACTAGCATCTAAAGGTTCAATCATTATGGCATCATTTAGTTTGTCAAAGGTTTGTCGCAATTTATTTTCTTTATATTTAATAACTAGGTTCATTCTCTTTGGCTCTTTTTTCAATAGCTGACGCATAGCAACTCTTTGTAGCAAGCTTTTATTTTGTGTATATGTAAAAATATTATCTATACTTTGCTGCACATCAATGTCAACATGCTCAGAAACGCTAAAAACCCACCTATCATTACAAAAAATAAGAATAATAGCCTCTTTTTTAATCTCTTCTGCTAATTCTTGGAGCTTGTCTTCTGCTTCATCACGTGTAAGACCACCTACATCTAGATCACATATAAAGATACCAGAAGGAATCAGTTTATCGTAAGTACAATCATTAACAAAAATTAAAATAAAACATAGGAGAAGAAGTATAGGAAAAAAGGCGATTCTTTTTACCATAACAATCACCCATTCTCAAGTTCCTTTACTCCTATGTATAAGTTACAAAACCCAAAAAAATGCCTCTAAACATTAACATTTTGTGGTCTAATATCCATTAATATAAGATTATCACTAAAACTTTTATCTTTAAATTTCAAAATACCTCTTTTTTTAAATCCACATTTTTTATAACAGTTTATCGCTCTATGATTATCTTCATATACTCTAAGATAAATAAACTTAAAATTTCTTACATTAAAAACATAATTTATAAAGGTTTTTATAGCATCAAAACCATAACCTTCCCCCCATAAGTCCTCTTCACCTATATAAACAAAAAGTTCAGCCTGTTTTTCCCTCCATCTAATGTGGTCAATTTCAATTTCGCCAATAAATTCACCAGCCTTATCCTCAATACCAAAAATTTGATTTAGCAGTTTACAAGAATTACAATATCTAGTTTCACATTCTTTTAATGTTGTTGGCAGCTTATCACCCACGTAATATGTAAGTAGTTTATTTTTATTCCATCTTAATATTTTATTAAAATCATTAGGTCGAACAGGTCTTAAATTAATCTTCTCTCCTTTAACGAACATAATTTACACTTCCTTATAGTCATTACTGTTTAAATAATAGCCTAATCGCCACTTAACATCCCCCCCACTTAATTTGCAGTAGAATTGAGCAACGATAAGAATATGGAAATCCACACAAAAAACGCATACGCAACTAAGCATCAGATTGGAGTACCTGATGCAGTGAACTTACAAGTTTAATTCTACTTAAATTGAAAAATTCCTTTAAGTAAACTTATCCACTAATGGCGGTTTTTGAGAATCCGATTTAGTCTTTTAATTTCATGTTTCAGTATTTGTATTTGTTGATTTTTAGCGTTCTCTTGCTCTATTAATAAATTCATTAAGATCCTACGACCTAGACGAAGAGAAGTTATTTTACTTTCTAGCGTTTGCACTTTAAAATATAATTTTTGAATGCTTTCATCCATATCAAATTACTTCCTTTAACTGAATTATAAATTCCTTGCAACAATTTAATTTATAGTTAAAGAAACCCTTTTTTTAAATGTTTTTAATGCCAAGTATTAATTAGTAACCCTTTTATATAAAAAGAATACCCTTATCTAAGGGTATTATATGACTTATATGGTATATTTATCCATTATTAAGGAATTATGCTGGGTATATATCGAATTTATCTTTATTTACTAGGTTGCTGTCAACTTTATATTTTTTTGCTTGGCGTCCCTCAAAAAACTTAAGAGCTATCTGTGGAAAAAGAGCATAGGTTAAAACATCTTCATCTTGTTCTATATAATAAGAAACTTCCTTGAAATGTTTCTCCAGTTCCGGTTCAAGTAGATCGGCCGGTCGACATGTAATAACTTCTTCATCACCTATAATTTTTTGTATCATCTCATTATTGATAGGAGCTGGCGATTTACCATATAAACCTCGAACATAGTTTTTGACTTCATTAATGATTATTTTATATCTCTCTCCGGTAAGCGCATTGACTACTGCCTGGGTACCTACTATCTGACTGGTAGGTGTAACTAATGGCGGATAACCCAAGTCCTCTCGAACTCTTGGAACCTCTTTTAAAACCTCTGGAAGTTTATCAAGAGCATTTTGTTGTCTTAATTGACTCGTTAAATTCGACAACATCCCACCAGGTATCTGATAGTTAAGTACCATAGTATCGACCATTGTAATAATGCTATCGATTTTATAGTTTCCTCTAACTTGTTTAAAGTGGTCAGATATACTTGAAATAAATTCTAGGTCTAACTTTGTATCGTAGGGAGTACTTCTCAATACAGCAACCATAGTTTCTGTTGGTGGTTGAGACGTTCCCAGGGCAAAAGGCGATAAAGCAGTATCAACCACATCCACGCCAGCTTCAATTGCTTTAAGGTATGTCATAGAAGCCATACCACTGGTATAATGACTGTGAAGCTGTATAGGAACATTTATTTCTTTCTTCAAACGACTAATCAGTTCGAATGCATCATAGGGTGCTAAAAGACCCGCCATATCTTTAATACAAAGTGAATCAATACCCATCTCTACCAACCGCTTAGCCATATCAACATAGTAGTTATTATTGTGTACAGGGCTTATAGTATATACTACGGTTCCTTGAGCATGAGCTCCGGTTTTTCTTGTCACTTCTATAGCTTTTTGAAGATTTCTTATATCATTTAATGCGTCAAATATTCGTATGATGTCAATGCCATTTTCTACAGATTTCTTTACAAACATTTCTACTATATCATCGGCATAGTGATGATAGCCCAAAAGATTTTGTCCTCTCAAAAGCATTTGTAAAGGAGTGTTTTTAACCTTTTGTTTTATTTTACGAAGTCTTTCCCACGGATCTTCATTAAGGAAACGGATACAGCTATCAAAGGTAGCACCACCCCACATTTCTAAAGAATGGTATCCCACTTGATCTAGCTTTTCAGCGATTGGAAGCATCTCATCGATTTTCATGCGTGTAGCTATTAGTGATTGATGAGCATCTCTTAAAATAGTGTCAGTTATTCCAACTTTTCTTTGCTGCAAAATTATTCCCCTTTCTAAATTTAATTACTTTGGGAATATGGCTATTATTATAGACATATTATGCTGAGTTTAACCACCATACAATGACAACAGCATACCCGCTGCTATAGCAGAGCCTATAACACCTGCTACATTGGGCCCCATAGCGTGCATAAGGATGAAGTTGCCGGGTTTTTCTTCTTGGGCTACTACTTG
>JAQWCA010000170.1 GCA_028706065.1 Tepidanaerobacteraceae bacterium | reverse complement strand
AACAAATACAAAAGTTTGAAAAAGAAATAAAAAATAAAATAAAAAAAGAAATAAAAAACAAGGGACTATCAATAAGGCAACTAGAAAGATTAACAGGCGTAAGTTTCGGTGTAATAAGGAGAATATAGTCACAGAGGGACCGTCCCTCTGTGACTATGATATAATTTCATCTATATTTATCTTTTCTCCTGGTTTTATCCCCTTGATAATCCTGCGGCTGAGAGGAGTTTCTATATCCTGTTGTATTAGCCTTTTTACCGGTCGGGCGCCGAAACTTGGGTCATATCCTTTTTCAGCTAGGTAAATTGTAGTCTTATCTGACCAGGTTAATTCAAGTCCGGTGGTATTCCTGACTCTTTGGGCAAAATTAGTCAAAAGTAGGTCGGAGATTTTTTGCATATGTTTGGGTTCCAGCGGGTGAAATACTATTATTTCATCTACACGATTTAAAAACTCCGGTTTGAAGTAATGTTTCATCAGGCTTAAAACTTCTTCCTTTATATGGGAAAAGTTTTCATTCTTTGAAGCTTGATAGTCAAGTATTTCCTGGCTACCTATATTTGATGTCATTATTAATACGGTATTTTTAAAATCTACGGTGCGGCCCTTGCCGTCCGTGAGTCGCCCATCATCTAGGATTTGAAGGAGCACGTTAAATATGTCATTATGAGCTTTTTCTATTTCATCAAAGAGTATTACGGAATAGGGGTGTCGGCGCACTGCTTCAGTAAGCTGCCCACCTTCATCATAGCCCACATATCCCGGAGGTGCCCCTATCAGCCTTGAGACCGTATGTTTTTCCATATATTCGGACATGTCTATTCGGATAATGTTTCGCTCATCATCAAACAGGGCTTCCGCTAGAGCCTTAGCCAATTCGGTTTTTCCAACACCGGTGGGACCCAGGAATATGAAGCTGCCCACAGGTCTCGCAGGGTCCTTGATACCGGCCCTGGCACGGAGCACCGCATCGGCTACGGCTTTGACCGCTTCATCTTGGCCAATTACTCGGCGATGAAGAATATCGTCTAGGTGCAGCAATTTTCGCTTTTCACCTTCCATGATCTTAGTTACGGGAACACCGGTCCACTGACTTACAACTCTTGCTATTTCTTCTTCGTCAACTTCCTCTTTTAAAAGGCTCCCTTGTTTTTGCCTTTTTTTAATGGTTTCTTCTTCAGCTTTTAGTTTTCTTTCGAGCTCATTTAGTTTCCCGAATTTAAGTTCCGCCACTTTATTAAGATCGTATTCCCGTTCGGCTTTTTCAATCTCAAGCTTTACTGCTTCTATTTCTGATTTAATTTTATGAACACGGTTTATTTCTTCTTTTTCTTTTTGCCAGATAGCTTTCAATTCCTCAAATTCCTTGCCCAGTTCACCTATCTGTTTTCGGATTTTTTCCAGTCTTTGTAGGGATGTATCATCTTTTTCTTTTTTTAAGGCGGTTTCTTCGATTTGCAGCTGTGTTATTTTTCGTTTGATTTCATCAAGCTCCACGGGCATGCTGTCAATCTCGGTGCGGAGACGAGCCGCCGCTTCATCCATAAGGTCTATGGCTTTGTCGGGTAAGAATCGGTCGGAGATATATCGGTTTGAAAGGATGGAGGCCGCTATAATAGCACTGTCCTGTATTCGGACTCCGTGAAAGACTTCATACCTTTCTTTAAGCCCTCTCAATATGGAGATTGTATCCTCCTCCGATGGAGGATTAATCATTATCGGTTGGAAACGACGTTCCAGAGCAGCATCTTTTTCAATGTGCTTTCTGTATTCGTCAATTGTTGTGGCACCGATGGCCCTCAGTTCGCCTCGGGCTAGCATTGGTTTTAGAAGGTTTCCCGCATCCAAAGCCCCCTCGGCGGCACCGGCACCGACTACGGTGTGTAGTTCATCGATAAAGAGTATAATGCGCCCGTCTGATTCCTGTATTTCCTTTAAAACAGCCTTAAGCCTTTCTTCAAACTCTCCCCGAAACTTGGCACCGGATATGAGTGAACCCATGTCAAGGGCTATTACCAGCTTGTCCTTAAGTCCTTCCGGTACATCCTTAGCCACTATACGTCGGGCAAGGCCTTCCACTATGGCGGTTTTTCCTACACCGGCCTCCCCTATGATGACCGGATTGTTTTTGGTGCGCCGGGATAGGATTTCGATGACACGTCGGATTTCGTCATCCCGGCCGATAACCGGGTCAAGTTTGCCGTCCCGGGCAAGGCGTGTCAGATCTCGACCGTACCTTTCAAGGGCCTCATAGGTGGCTTCCGGGTTTTCCCCGGTTACCTGTTGATTGCCCCGGATTTCCTTGAGAGCAGCCAGCAGGAGGTTTCTGTCAAGGCCGGCTTTTTTTAAGACACTCTTTACCTCCCTGTCACCTTCATCCAGTAAGGCCAGTAGCAGGTGCTCCACGCTCACGAACATATCTTTCATGTTTTGAGCTTCCTTTTCTGCCCGGATAAAGACTCTGGCCAGGCCGGTATTCATGGCCAGTGGCCCGTCATAGCCGTGAACCGACGGAATACGCTTCAATATATCTTCGGCAAAGGACTTTAATTGATTAATGCTAGTTCCGGATTTTTGTATAAGACGGGGGATTATTCCGTCTTCTTGAAGCAGGAGTGAATATAAAAGATGCCTTGAGGTCACTTCCTGATGATGGCGTTCTACAGCCAGACTCTGAGCCTTTACGATTGCTTCCTGAGATTTTTGTGTATATTTACTTATATCCATAATTTACACCTTCTTTCTATTTTTATAATACAACAAAGGTCAGGAAAGGTCAAGAATATTTGGGGACGGTTCTCTTTTATTCAAAAAAACAGTTATAATGTAAAAAGCTGTCATTGGATTTGGAATACAATACTTTTTTGGAACTAATGTAAGTACAACCGGGTTTTTGTCGTTGTAGATTCAACAATGTTTTTGCTAATTACTGGTAAATTTAATTTTTAAAAAATGAACGCCGCTGAAGTTGATTTCATCGGACATACTGAAATGTATGCCGACCTAACTTCCAGCAAGGATGTGCAATCTTTAGGGTTTAATAAACCAAAATTGGCGGTGGCCGCTCTCAACCCTCATGGAGGGGAAAACGGCTTATTCGGATATGAGGTAGGACGGAAAAGAGCTAGCCCACCCACACTCATAGCCGGCACAAGTGCTTCGAACACTGTAACCTTTTTTTCTTGACGAGCCAGATGGTAAGTGGTTTCCGAACCTACCATTCCGCAACCTATTACCAATACATTATTTCCTGTCTGAACTCTATTGTTAATTACATCATCTGCGTATACACAATTTTCTGCACCCGGTATTGGGTTTGGTATTTCTACTGATCCTGTTGCCAATATAATAACATCCGGTGAGAATCATTTGCTTTTTCTACAAGAGTAACATTATGACCGCGGAGTGCACAGGTCTTTGCAGCTTCCATTCCTGCAATACCTCCACCTATTACAAGCACTTTCTTGCTTTTACGTGCTTCATCAGCACATAGATAATAACAGAGTATACTCGTGCTGCATATTCTAGAGAGCTTAAAAAAAGACTTAATTCAAAGGATTTAAGTAATGAAATGCTGTTTTCAATTGAATTTAACAGCTACGGTGCAGTTGGCATAATATATAATTGGATCAAAAACAACATGATAACCGATCCTTGCTGTCTTGCGCAGAATATTGCAAATAATAGCCTGAATGTATGAAGAAATATTTTCAGTAATCTCCTCTGACAACACTACTTTTCAATCATTGCCATAGGTGGGACGATTTGTTATAATAAAAACGAAATTATTAAATTTGAGGTGCCAAATGAGGAAAGTGTTTTTTAACTAAGCAATTAAATAATTTCCTAAAAAGTATGCATAATTTCTCAAGAGAATTTTTCACGGGATCAGTGTGCATTTTTTTAGGGGGATATTAGTTAAAAAACACTTAAGTAAAATTTAGATTGTGCTTATGGCCGTAGGATTTTATGGTCTAATATATTTGTATGAAAGCTACAGTATGACACTTGGGTGTTTGCTGCAGCTTTTATTTTTTTATGGATTGGAGATGATTGCATGAATATATATTTTACTGATCTTTGTAAGAGTTATAAAGGAAAATCCGTCTTTGAAAATATTAGCGGTCAAATCAACGATGGAGATAAAATCGGATTGGTGGGAGTAAATGGTGTAGGAAAGACTACATTGGCTAAGCTTTTAGCAGGTTATATAGAGGCAGATAGCGGCAAAATAAGTCGCTCTCCTTCTTATGCGAAAGTTTTATATATAGAGCAATATCCAGTATTTCATAAAAATATAACCGTGTATGATGAGGCTTTTAGGGTGGCTTTGAATTTTTACGGCAACATAGCAGATGTTGCCGCCATTGCTAAAAAGGGCCTTATAGAGGGTGGTTTGAAAGAAGACAAGTGGGAACAAAAAGCAATGAGCCTAAGCGGGGGAGAAAAAACAAAGCTAGCCCTTTATAAAGCATATGTAGGTAAATTTGATTTTCTTATACTTGATGAACCTACTAGCAATCTTGATATGAAAAGTTATGATTGGCTAGAGGAGTTTGTTATAAATATAGATAAACCAATTTTAGTCATATCCCATGATAGGTATTTCCTTGATAATGTGACAAATAAAATTTGGGAATTAGCTTTTCAAGATTTAAAAGTATATGAAGGCAACTACTTATCATACAAGGTTCAAAGAGAAAACCAGATAAAAAACATAACAAAG
>JAQWCA010000012.1 GCA_028706065.1 Tepidanaerobacteraceae bacterium | reverse complement strand
TGGGAACAAAGCCCGGAAGAATTCAAATTGAAGAAGCTGGGCTACCTGTTACAGAAATACCCGTTCAAGTCAGTATATGGTCGGCTTCAAATCCCGATGAGGATCCTGGGCCTTTAGGGGATATTCGTCGACAGCTTTCAGATCGGTTTGACTTTACCGTTAATGTTGAAAGGCCTACCGATGCTTGGGTTATTAATCAAATACTAGATGGAGCTATTTCAAACAATGTTAATAATAAAGTTAGCAAAAGAGTAAAGGAATTTATAGAAGCTGAGAAAGCTATGGATAGATTTGAACCGTCTCAAGAAATAAGGCAACTTCTTGCATCTTTATATGTGGACTATTGTATAGAGAGCCTTCGTAGTATAGAAGCAGCACTACTTGGAATCAAAATAAGAGGTGCTCTATTGAAAAGAAACCCCAGTATTGATGATGTCATATTTATCACCCGATATACTTTAAGGCATCGCATGGCGATTAAAGATGTAAATAGTATATTGAAAAATTTGGAACAGAGAAAAAACGTATTGAAAAAAACACCTAGCCCTGCCGAAATTCAAACACAAACAAATGATAAAATCTCAGTTTTGTCGAAGGCTCCTGAGACAAACAAAGAACAGAACAAAAAAGAATGGCGCTTTGATATTTTAAAAAATATAATTAAAAGATTAAACAAAAATATTAATTTGGCTGGGCGTAGAAAATGTAACAACATAATATCAAACCCTGATCCTAAAAACATTGATATGAAAGCACCTCCACAAAAAGCATTATCTATCAGTGAACTGGATATAAAAGAATACGTCAAAACAGAAGAGGAACTATTAAAATGAATAATGTAGAAAAGCTTCGGAAGGAATTTAATAAAAATAAGGGTGTAAGGATAGGGGAAACCGCAGTCGTCAGTAGAAAAGTGCATACAATACATCCTGATTGCCCGGGCAAAGTCAATATAGTTGTCAATTCGGATGCGGGCCAGGTTTTCTATCATCGATTAGCGCAAAATGAAATTACTCATATCGATTTATTTCATGAAGTAATCACCTTTGACATGGTACAAATGGCAGAATATTTAAGGCAAACACTTACGGAAAATGCACTGGATCATCTTATGGATTATATTGATATTCAGACAGGCTCTGGAGGAGGTAAACTGACAGGAGATTTGAAATATGGTATGACTGAAAGTCTTAAAAAAAACCACTTAAATCATGTTCATCTAGCAGCTCTTATACCTTGCGAGGAGCTCGATAGTTTATTTTATTTAGTATCTGCAGTAGAAGAGGCACTAAAGAAGCAGAAGGTTGAACTTAGAAAAATAGAAATTATTAAACATGAAATAGGGAATAGTCAGATGGATATGTCACAATATACCACTGACTCTGATTCAAATTTGAAGCAAGATGGTGACTATCAAAAAGACGACAGTATTTTTAGGGAATCAATCGAAATGATTGAACACTTTGGAAGTTTAAAGGAAATTGAAGAAGTATTTGACAATCTTGAATATAGAAAAACGCACCCTCAAATGCCTATGGATTCAAAGAAAAAAAACAGCGATTTTGATGATATAATAAGGTATTCTGAACAAAAAAAGCTTTTAACAAAACACCAAAACAACTATTATCTTACCAAGAATGGAGAGAAATTCAGAGATTTTCTAAAGTTAAACCGCAGGGAGCTCGAATCTCTATTGAAGAAGAGCATTAAAAATTCATCCAAATTAAGTAATTATAAAGGTCTTGAAGCAGCTCACTTTTCTCAAACTACGATGAAGAGTCAAAAAGGTCCAAGTATTTGCAAACCGTTTGATCCTGAGGAATGGGCTGAAGAATTGGATGTAATTGAAACTGTTAAAAAAGCTATAGTTAGAAGTTATTTAGAAAATAAAAACTTTAATGTCGAACAAAAGGATATAATTGCCATTAAGCGAAATCCGAAGCCTCAGCAAGACATTTGTTTGATAATAGATGCAAGTGCAAGTATGGCGGGATATAGGCTCAGAAATGCAAAATACTTGGCTAAACATCTAATACTAAAGCCTCATACAAGAGTAAGCATACTTGCTTTTCAAGAAAAAGAAGTTACCAACTATGTTCCTTTTACGAGAAATTATGATATGTTCGAAGAAGGCATCAATAAAATTGCATCAACCGGTTTAACACCCTTGGCTCTCGCTCTTGATAAAGGCCTTTTATACATGAAACCTAAGTATTTAAAGAACCCACTAATTATGCTTGTGACCGATGGAATACCCACAGTTTCATTATGGTCTTCTGACCCTATCAGGGATGCTGTATGTGCAGCTGAGAAAATTGCCAAAAACAAAATCAATTTCTGCTGCATTGGTCTACAACCAAACAAAGATTGTTTAGTGAAAATTACTGAAGCCGCAAAAGGGAAATTATATATATTAGATGAGCTAAATCGTGACGTGCTAGTAGAAATAGCAAGAAAAAGCGGTCAACTGCTATAGACCGAGCTCGATGCTCGGTCTTAGTTTTTTTAAAAAATGACCCATTCACGATTTTAGAAATTGTAAATTGGCAGACAAGTCAGCTAGCCTTGACTATTTTATATGTTATCATTGGGCGTCCTGTTTTATGTGTGGTCTTAATTATTGATATAACAAGGGTATTAGTTTATAATTATATATGTTAAAGTTATGAATTTGCATAAGACCGGAGGAATTAAATGATTAATAGCAATTATATATGGCAGGTAGCTTCGATTGAATCAGTCGATGCAAATTATGACAAGCTTCATAATGTGATCTTACAGCTACTAAGAAAAAGGGGTATTATCACGTCTGAACAGATACATCGATATATATATCCTAAGTTAGATTATTTATATAATCCGATGTTACTAAGAGATTTGGATAAAGCGATAGTGAGAATTAAAGAAGCTTTAGCAAAAAAAGAACGAATAACTGTCTATGGTGATTATGATGTTGATGGGATAACAAGTTGCTGTATTATTACAAAAATGTTGAAGGTTCTTGGAGGAGTTGTGGATTATTATATACCTTCAAGACTTCACGAAGGTTATGGCCTTAGTAAAGCGGCTATAGAAAAGATACATAAACAAGGTACAAGCTTAATAATTACTGTTGATAATGGCATGGGTTCATATGAAGAAGTGAAATATGCATTGGATTTAGGTTTAGATATAGTCATTACCGATCATCATGAACCACAGCATGAAGTTCCACATGCCGTTGCTATTGTAAATCCAAAACAAGGTGACTGTAATTACCCTTTTAAAGAATTGGCAGGTGTGGGTGTAGCTCTTAAGCTAGCTCATGCCATGGTAGATAACAATTCAGAACTTCTACAGGAGTTTTTGGAATTGGCAGCCATTGGGACTGTGGCAGACATTGTTCCCCTATTAGATGAAAATCGTATTATTGTAAAAAATGGGTTACAACTTTTAGGAAATACAAAAAACAAGGGTTTGTCGGCATTGATGACATTATTAAATTTAGATAGTAGTTCTATTGACACGAGAAAAATCAGTTTTATGTTGGCACCTAGGTTGAATGCTGCAGGGAGAATTGCGGACCCAAGTATTGCTGTTGAGCTTTTGCTTTGTGAAGATGACATCCGTGCTTTTGAACTAGCTACAACTCTAGAAAAAATCAATCAAGATAGACAATTATTGGAGGCAAAAGTATTAGAAGAAGCTAAAACGACAGTAGAGCAAAAAGTAAATTTAGATAAAGAAAATATAATAATAATCTCAAGTCCCAATTGGCATCCGGGAATCATAGGAACCGTGGCATCGAAACTTACGGAAATCTATGGGAGACCATGTATTATAATTTCTGAAGAAGGTGCAGAGGGTCGCGGCTCTGGTAGAAGTATAGCAGGATTTAACCTATTTGAAGCGCTAAGCATGCTATCCCATCACCTTACAAGGTTTGGTGGGCATGAACAAGCAGTAGGTCTAGGAATAAAAGTTGAAAACATCGAGCTTTTTAAAAGAGAGGTTAATGAACTTTCTAAAGATAAAATTGATAAAATAGGTTGGAGCCCTAAGTTAGATATTGACCTAGAATTAAATCAGAAAGATATTAATTTAAACCTAGCTGAACAGCTGGAACTTATGAAACCTTATGGTTATGGGAATAAAAAGCCGGTTTTTATGTCCAAAAATATGCACATTCGGAACATAAGAACAGTGGGTAATGGGGATAAACACTTAAAATTGAGCCTTAAAAGCCGCGAAAAGAATATAGATGCGATAGGATTTAATTTCGGGTTATACAAAGAAGATTTGGATATGGCCTTGGTAATGGATGTAGCTTTTCACTTGGAAGTAAACCGTTGGCGAAATTCTGTCGGACCACAGCTAAATATTAAAGATTTAAAGATTCCTTTTTTACAGGACCAATTGCTATGTGATATTGAGAAGAATTATTATATGCATTTTTCGTTTAGTTTATGTAGTTATGATTATCAAATTTCATCTAATGAAAAAGAAGAATTGTTAAAAAGAAAAAGTAGTATTGCTGTCTTCAATGATAAGAGTGTCAGAGAAAAAAGAGAGTATGTAAAATCTCTCTTTGAAAAAGACAGAAGAGTAGCAGTGATTATCAATACACCATACAAGGCATGGCAGCTATTAACATTCTTAAAAAATGATGATGGTTTAAAAAACAAATCTCAAATATCCTTTGGTTTGGATTTGCCTGATAATATTACCAAGGGGAATATCATAATAATAAATCCTCTAGTTGAAATAAATAATGACAATTTTGATGATATTGTGTTTTATGATACACCTTTTAACATTGATATCTTTAAAAAGCAGTTGCATAATCTATCGTCTAACTCTAAGATTTACATACTTTTTGAACGCGGAGATTTGCAGTATAATTACTTGGTATGTCAGCATATTTCTCCAAGCATCAACGAATTAAAAGCTGTTTACAGTATACTCAAAAACCGTATATCAGGCAGTTCTGCTTGTAATATCAATATTAACGATTTACAAACTTTGTTACAAGAACGGCTTGAAATAGATATAAATTATTATGCATTAATCAATGTATTTAAGATATTTAATGAAATGGGTATTTGCGAATTTAATATCAAAGAAGATTTTATAAATATATCAATAAACAAAAAACAAAATAGTATTTTCAAGCTTGAATACTCGGATACTTACATGAATCTATTCATGTTAAAGAAGAAGGTCATAGAGTTTTATAATCATTATTTTAATTTACAAACATTATTAGGGGGATATTAAATGGATTTAAAACAAAGAATCAGAGTAATCGAGAATTTTCCACAAAAGGGTATCAGTTTTAAAGACATTACAACCTTACTTAAAGATGGAGATGCTTTTAGACATACAATTAAATCTATGGCCGAGCTAATACGTCATAAGAATATAGATTTGATCGCCGGACCTGAAGCCAGAGGATTTATTGTCGGTACACCACTTGCATACGAACTGGGTGTAGGTTTTGTCCCTGCTAGGAAAAAAGGCAAGTTGCCAGGGAAAACAGTTAAGGTTGAGTATGAATTGGAATATGGTACAGATACAATTGAGATGCATGAAGATGCCATAAAGCCTGGTCAAAAAGTTGTAGTAGTAGACGATTTACTTGCAACTGGTGGCACAATATTTTCAACTGTTAAGTTAGTGGAAAAATTGGGTGGGGTAGTTTCCGGAGTTGTTTTTTTAATTGAACTTATCGACTTAAACGGGCGACAGAATCTAACAGAGTATGATGTTTTCTCTCTAATAAAATATTAAATTAGTCAGGGGTGGAAGATTTGAATTTTGCCTTGTTGGAAAAGCAAATTTTATCTTACAATCCATTAGCTGACATAACTATCGTGAGGAGGGCTTATGAATTTGCCAAAAAAGCTCACAGTGGTCAGCACAGAATATCAGGAGAGCTTTTTATATTCCACCCCCTAGGAGTAGCAATGATACTGGCGGACTTGGAACTAGACTTTGCTACCATTGCCGCCGGTTTATTACATGATGTGGCAGAAGATACGGATTATACTATTTCCGATATAGAAGTAAATTTCGGTTCTGAAATTGCTCTTTTGGTGGATGGAGTAACAAAATTAGGTAAGCTAGAGTTTAAAACAAAAGAGGAACAACAAGCGGAGAATTTCAGAAAAATGTTTTTTGCCATGGCCAAAGATATCCGTATTATCCTAATAAAACTTGCAGATAGATTACACAATATGAGAACGTTAAAATCTATGCCCAGAGAAAAACAACGTGAAAAGGCCAAAGAAACTATCGATATTTTTGCTCCTCTTGCACACAGATTAGGAATATCCAAAGTAAAGTGGGAGTTGGAAGATCTGGCTTTTAGATATCTAGAGCAAGACCACTATTATAACTTAGTAGAAAAAGTTGCGAAAAAAAGACAAGTGCGAGAAGATCATATAAATAAAATGATAAATATTCTAAAGGAACGACTTACATCCTCAGGTATTATTGCTGAAATACAGGGACGACCCAAGCATTTTTATAGTATCTATAAAAAAATGAAAGAACAGAACAAATCCTTTGATCAAATATATGATTTGACAGCTGTTCGTGTAATTGTAAGTAATGTAAAAGATTGTTACGGTGCTTTGGGTGTCATACATACCTTGTGGAAGCCTATTCCCGGTAGATTTAAGGATTATGTAGCCATGCCTAAGCCTAATATGTATCAATCTCTTCATACGACTGTGATAGACTCTCTGGGAGATCCTTTGGAAATACAAATAAGAACTTATGAAATGCATAAAACAGCGGAATATGGTATAGCAGCCCATTGGAGATATAAGGAAGGGGAAAAAAACAACAGCGAATTTGAGCAAAAACTCTCTTGGCTTAGGGATATCCTTGATTGGCAGCGAGAGCTTCGAGATGCCAAGGATTTTATGGAGACTTTAAAGATCGACCTTTTCACTGATGAAGTTTACGTATTTACTCCAAAGGGAGATGTATTAGATCTACCAATGGGATCCTGCCCGATAGATTTTGCTTACAGAATTCATACAGATATTGGCAACAGATGTGTTGGGGCTAAAATCAATGGTAAGATGGTTCCCTTAGATCATAAGCTAGCTAACGGAGATATAATAGATATAGTAACTTCAGGCCATAGTAACGGTCCCAGTCGTGACTGGCTAAATATAGTTAAATCGCCTCAGGCAAAAAATAAAATTAGACAATGGTTTAAAAAGGAAAGACGTGACGAAAATATAGTTCGAGGCAAAGAAATGCTAGAAAAAGAAGCTCGCCGTCAAGGTTATGATATATATCAACTCGTTAAAATCGAGTCCATTAACAAACTTTTTAAGCGAATGAGCTTTTCGAATATTGAAGATATGTATGCTGCCATCGGTTATGGTGCAGTAACAACTAAACAAGTATTGCAAAAAATCCTTGATGAATACAGAAAAACCGTAAAATCTGATAAAGATGAATCAATTATCAATAAAGTTGAAATGAAGTCTAGATCAAGAAAAAAAGTTGATCATGGTATCAAAATAGATGGTGTAGACAATATATTAGTGAAATTTTCTCGATGCTGTAATCCGGTACCCGGTGATAAAATCGTGGGTTACATTACAAGAGGTCGAGGAGTTTCAATTCATCGACAGGACTGCAAAAATATTCATCAAGGTCTTTATGATAAAGAACGACTTTTGGAGGTGGAATGGGAAAGGTTCGAGGATACTTCATATCCGGTTGAAATAGAAGCATCCGCTTATGACAGGCCAGGTATACTTTCAGAAATAATAAACTTAATTGGCGAAATGAAAACGAACATTGATGCTGTTAATGCCCGAGCTACTAGGAATGGAATAGCTGTGGTGGATTTGATATTAGAAATTAATGACAAACAACATCTGGAAAACGTTATGCATAAACTAAAAAAGGTCAGTGGAGTATATGATGTAAAACGAGTTATGAACCAATAAGGAGGATTACATGAGAGCTGTAATACAAAGAGTAAATCACGCTTCTGTTTCGGTTGACGGTCAAACTATTGCTGCAATAGATAAAGGCCTTGCTGTCCTTATAGGGGTCGCTGTAGATGATACCATGGAAGATGTTGCCTATATGTCAGAGAAGCTTGTCAATTTAAGGATCTTTGAGGATAAGGAAGGTAAAATGAACAAATCAATAAAGGACATAAACGCATCGCTTTTAATTGTATCTCAATTTACTCTTTTAGGAGATATTAGAAAAGGGCGTAGGCCTAGTTTTACTCAAGCAGCTCCTCCTAAACAGGCTGAGATGCTTTACGAGGCGCTAGTTGAATCTTGCAAACAGAAAGTAAAAGTTGTGCAAAAAGGGAAGTTCCAAGCAAAAATGCTAGTAACTATTTTAAATGATGGTCCTGTTACTATTTTACTCGATAGTAGAAAAAAGTTTTAGGAGGTTTTTTATGTTTTTAGAGTGTTTACAAGTGGGCCCTTTAGCCTCTAATTGCTATATTCTTGCTGATGGAAATGAAGCGGCACTGGTGGATCCCGGAGGGGATAGTGATTTGATTTTAAAAGTTATCGAAAGAGAAGAACTCAAGGTAAAATATATTTTTCTGACCCATGGGCATAGTGATCATATTGGAGCACTGAAAGATGTAAAGCTTGCTACAAATGCGAAAATAGCAATACATGAAAACGATGCTCCAATGCTTCTTTCAGCACAGGACAATCTTTCTATATACTTGGGAGATGGTTTCATACAACCATCGGCAGATATTGAGCTTAAAGGTGATGAAAAATTTTATGTTGGAGACTTGGTGTTGGAAATAATACATACCCCTGGTCATACCCAAGGTGGGATTTCAATAAAATCTAATAACGTAATTTTTACTGGAGATACGCTGTTTGCCGGTTCTATAGGAAGAACAGATTTTCCGGGAGGTTCGTATACTGAACTTATCAATTCTATAAAAACAAAGTTATTACCGTTAGGTGATCATATATCAATACTACCTGGGCATGGTGAACAATCTACTATAAATAGGGAGAAACACACAAATCCTTTTCTTAAATAACAATTAAAAGTATAAAAAGTCAATGGATTAATGATAATCCGAATTATACATTAGCAAAAAAATTCCGGTATAAGAACTAATACCGGAATTTTACAGCTCTTAGGCTTCCAACATTGCCAGAAAATATAATCTATCTTTTTCATTCAGGTCGTCTTCCAACCACAACAGAAATAAATTGTGATTGACCGTTTCTTAAAACAACCATAACTAACTTATCATTGATTTTAGTCTTACTGATTATTTCACTGACATCGTTAGAGTTTTTTATGACGTTGTCATTGATTTTTAAAATTACATCACCTCTTGTTAAACCAGCTTTAGCTGCAGGGCTATCAGGAACAACATCAGCAATTATGGCACCATTTTGATCCTTTAATTTAAAGTATTCAGCTAAGTCTTTGGTCATATCCTGTAGGGCTACTCCTATATATGGCCGAGTAACCGACCCGTTTTCTATAAGATCATCCAAAACCTCCTTGGCTGTGTTTATTGGTATGGCAAATCCGATTCCTTGGGCTTGAGCATTAATGGCCGTATTTATCCCTATTACTTCTCCGCTCAATGAAATAAGAGGTCCACCACTGTTACCAGGGTTTATAGCGGCATCTGTCTGTATAAGGTTTTTATAAACCCTTTGCTTGCCTGAAGCTTGATCCGATATCGTTATTGGTCTACCTTTAGCACTTATAACTCCAACGGTAACAGTATGATCCAACCTGTAAGGATTACCAATTGCGATTACCCATTCACCAACACGCATATTATCAGAATTTCCAAGTTCTATATGTGGTAGTTTTTGAGACGAATTAATCTTTAATACGGCCAAATCCAAATTAAAGTCCTTACCTACAATAGTAGCCTTAAAAGGTTTTTCAAAGCCTTTCACTGTCACATGTACTTCTTTTGCCCCACTAACAACATGCTCATTTGTCAAAAGATATCCTTCAGGATTAATTATAAATCCTGAACCCACACCACTACTAGTCCTTGGTGTTGGATTGCTCGGAAAGCTGTCTCCAAAAAAGTATCTAAAAAACGGATCATTAAAGGTTGGATTTGATGAGGCATTGTTCTCTACAGTCGTTTCAATATATACTACTGCATCGCTAAATTGATCAACTATTTCCGGAATATTTGTTGGTAATAGCGATGAATCTATTTTTGCTTGTACAGTGTCTTCGGTAACAGCGCGTGCAGCATTCTGAGGATAAATTGAATTATAAGCCAAGAGACCTCCGGCTACTATAGCTATACCTATGGCAAGGCCTACTAGTAAAGTAATAATATATTTCTTTTTATTAAATATCGTCATTTTACAACCTCCATTTTAAAGTTTTATGTTCTATTCTTATTCTAACCTTTTATTTTATTGAGTTTATGTGAAATTTGTTATGAATTTGTGAATATTAGTCTATAACAACATTGACACGGTGAAGTAAGTTATTTATAATGAATTAAAAAGATATTGTTAAAGGCAAAGATGGGGCCGGCGACTATGTTATCTCAACAGGGAGAAAGAGTCGAGATTGAGAGCTTTTTCTGAGAAAAGTATGTTGATAACACCCCGGAGCTGAAATCTCGAAATTCAGTAGAGATTTACGTATATACGTTAAAAATTAAGTGGGATTTTCCAAACAGGGTGGTACCGCGGGAAGACTCTCGTCCCTGATATTAGTATCAGTGATGGGAGTTTTTTATTCTTAAATAGTAATTAAAAAATAAACTAGGGGATGATTGGATAATGAGACAAAAAATTATAAGAAATTTTTATTGTGGAGACTTGAGAGATGAGAATGTCGATAATGAAGTGTGTTTATCCGGGTGGGTTCAAACCCGTCGAGATTTGGGTGGCCTCATTTTTGTTGATCTAAGAGACCGAAGTGGCATAATTCAAGTGGTCTTTAGTCCTGAGCACACTGAAGCTTTTAAAAAAGCTGATGAAATTAGAAGCGAATATGTCATAGCTGTAAGGGGAAGAGTAAGTAAACGGCCGGAAGAAAATGTGAATCCCAAAATCCCTACTGGGTCTATCGAGGTATTAGGTGAAGAAGTGAACATTCTGAGCAAAGCGAAAACCCCACCTTTTCCCATAGAAGATAACATTAAAGTCGATGAAAGCTTAAGGCTAAAGTATAGGTATTTGGATTTAAGAAGACCAAAAATGCAGTATAATATGATTTTCCGGAGTAAAATCAATAAGGCTATAAGAGATTTTTTAGATGAGAATGGATTTCTTGAAATAGAAACACCTATTCTCACCAAGAGTACTCCCGAAGGTGCGCGAGACTATCTTGTGCCTAGTCGATTAAATCCCGGTGAATTTTACGCATTACCTCAATCACCTCAGCTTTTTAAGCAGATATTAATGGTAGCTGGCATGGAGCGATATTATCAAATTGCCCGATGTTTTAGAGATGAAGATTTGAGAGCCGATAGACAACCTGAGTTTACACAGTTAGATATGGAAATGTCCTTTGTTGATGTTGAAAATGTAATTACATTAAATGAAAAGCTAATCAAATATGTTATTGAAAAAATTACAGGAAGAAATGTGGAAATACCATTCACCAGGATTACCTATTCTAAAGCTATGGATAAATACGGATCTGATAAACCGGACACTCGGTTTGGCATGGAAATGATTGACATATCAAATATAGTTGATAATTGTGAGTTCAAAGTATTCAGCCATGCCGTTAAGAGTGGGGGTAGGGTAAAATGTATAAACATAAAAAAGGGTGGAGAAATTTTTAGCCGTAGACAAATCGATGAACTAACAGAGAAAGCAAAAGAGTTTGGAGCAAAAGGTCTGGCATGGATGAATATCACTTCAAAGGAAATTAAATCACCAATAGCCAAGTTTTTTACTGAAGAGACTTTAGATAGAATTATATATAGAGCCAATGGTAAGATCGGTGACTTGATTATATTTATAGCTGATAGCAATAGTGAACTCGTTATGACTTCTTTGGGTAATATGAGAGTTTATTTGGCGAAAACACTTAACTTAATAGATAAAGATAAGCTCAATTTTTTATGGGTTACCGAGTTTCCCTTATTAGAATACAGTGAAGAAGAAAAAAGGTATGTAGCAAAACACCATCCTTTTACTTCACCAATGGAAGAAGATATTCCTCTGTTGGATAAATCACCGTCCAAAGTTAGAGCAAAAGCTTATGATATAATTCTGAACGGCACAGAATTAGGAGGTGGAAGTATAAGAATACACGATGCCTCTCTTCAGGAAAAAATGTTTCAGGCCCTTGGTTTTTCTGAGGAAAGGGCCAAGAGTAATTTTGGCTTTTTACTTCAGGCTTTTGAATATGGAACACCGCCTCATGGTGGTATAGCCTATGGGTTAGATCGCATGATGATGCTTCTTCTTGGCCTTGAGAGCATAAGAGACTGTATTGCTTTTCCTAAAACTCAAAATGCTTCATGCCTTATGACTGAAGCACCTGGAGATGTAGATTTAAAACAATTAAAAGAGCTCAACATAGAGGTAAAAATATAACATGGCAGCACAAATTGGCAGAGTTTTATTGATATGAAACCTTGATAAATAGCCAGTTTTATGATAATATAATCCTAGAAAATAAAAAAACACCCTACTGTGTGCGTGTGAACTGATATAGTAAAGAGCCAACACTCTAATATAGGGAGTTCGGTCTCTGGATGCAGCATATATGCCCTTTCGAAGGGAAATATAAAGCACCCAGGAGGACACCCACCTGGGGAGCCGGGTCTCTATTTACGAATCAGTAAGTACGGCATGGTGGGGCTTTTTTATTATATTTACGAGGCGATATAAATGGAACATATTTTTTCCAGAACAGAAATGCTGATCGGTAAAGATTGTATGGAAATTTTGAAAAAATCTCAAGTAGCCGTTATAGGTATAGGCGGTGTTGGTTCTTTTACAGTTGAGGCCTTAGCAAGAGCTGGAATAGGAACACTTATATTAGTTGATGCAGATATAATATGTCCTTCTAACATAAATCGACAAATTCATGCTTTACATTCAACTATAGGTTTACCCAAAGTAGATGTAATGAAAGACAGAATTCTTGATATCAATCCTGATGCTAAGGTAATCGGAATTCAGGAATTTTATTCTTCAAAAAACGCTACTGATATATTAACTCGCCACTTTGATTATCTGGTAGATGCTATAGATAGCTTGATGTCAAAAGTTGACTTAATTATGAATTGTAAAAAATTAAATATTCCTGTTGTTTCAGCTATGGGAGCAGGAAATAAGATAGATTCCACTAAGCTTGAAGTGACTGATATTTCTTGTACCTCTGTATGCCCCATGGCCAGAAAAGTAAGAAAAGAACTTAGAAAAAACGGCATAGAGAATGGGGTAAAAGTTGTATATTCAACAGAAAGACCTTTAAAAAATGTTTCTAAAAGTGGGATATACTATCACAAAAACAATAAACCCGATATATTAAAAAAAGACACATTGGGAAGTATTTCCTTTGTACCTTCAGTAATGGGGTTAATCATTGCAAATGAAGTAGTCTGCGATTTATTAAAAATTTGACCGTACCAATACAGTATTATATAATTTATATACCCTATATGGTATTGGAGGCGATGGTGATGAAAAACTTATAGATATAATACATAAGTTTATCCGATAATTATTGCCTAATAATTATAAATTCTAAATATGGAGGAATATAAGTGAGGGAAAAAGCTATTGTAGTATCACACAATAATGATAGAGCACAGGTAGAGATAATGCGAACTACTGCTTGTGATGGCTGCAGAGGTTGCTCTGTTGGCAAACAAGGTACGCCTCTAAGAGTATGGGTTAATAATCCTATCAATGCAAAGATAGGCCAATCCGTTGAAATAGAGCTAGAAGCAACAACACTTCTTTCTGCTACTTTTATAGCTTATGGAATCCCTCTTTTAGCATTTTTGGCAGGTATTGGTATGGGTTATAAAGTCTCAGGGTATTTTAATATAACTGCGGTTGAGCCTTTTGCATTTATTACGGGGATTGGGGCGATGCTGGTGAGTTATTTAAGTATACATTTTTTTAATACAAAAGATGAAACTATTAATAAATACACTTCTCGTATAGTGAATATATTTTAATATCATAATAATGTTAAATGTTGACAAGCATTATTCTCTTTTATATAATTTCCTTCAGATACAAGTATAATAAAGATTTTTTGTAGTTTTCGGAGGTTACTAAAATGATGACCAGCCATGAAATCAGGGAAAAGTTTTTGAGATATTTTGAAAGTAAAGGCCATACTAGAGTAAACAGTTCTTCTCTTGTTCCCCATAATGATCCTACTCTTTTATTTACTAATGCAGGAATGAATCAATTTAAAGATGTTTTTCTTGGGTTGACAAGCCTCCCATATTCCCGAGCAGTAACTTCTCAAAAATGTGTCAGAGCCGGAGGTAAGCATAATGACTTGGAAAGTGTAGGCAAAACCGCTCGACATCATACTTTTTTTGAGATGTTGGGCAACTTTTCTTTTGGTGATTACTTTAAAGAAGATGCTATTAAATATGCTTGGGAATTTTTAACCGAAGTATTGATGTTACCGAAGGAAAAGCTTTGGGTTAGTGTTTTTGAGGAAGATGATGAAGCTTTTGAATTGTGGCAACAAATTGCTCATATTCCTGTTGATAGAATAGTGCGCTTAGGGGAAAAAGATAATTTTTGGAGTATGGGAGATACAGGGCCTTGCGGTCCTTGTAGTGAAATATACATCGATCGTGGAGATGAACACAGATGTGATGCCAAAGAGTGTGCTTTAGGTAAATGTGACTGTGACCGATGGAGAGAATTATGGAACCTCGTTTTTATGCAATATAACCGGGATGAAAAAGGTGTAATAACTCCTTTACCCAAACCCAGTATAGATACAGGGTTGGGTCTTGAACGTATTGCTACAGTATTACAAGATGTTTACAGCAACTATGATACAGATCTTTTACGACCAATTATTGCTTTTGTGGAAAACATGACAGGCAAAAAGTATAAAAAAGATAGCGAGGGCTTTCCCTTTAGAGTTATAGCTGATCATTCAAGAGCTATTACATTTTTAATTTCCGATGGTGTGCTTCCCGGTAATGAGGGGAGAAATTATGTATTAAGGCGGATTCTTCGAAGAGCTGCACGTTATGGAAAGGAACTGAATTTAAATGAACCGTTTTTGTATAAAGTAATACCTAAAGTTATTTCCTTAATGAAGGATGTTTATCCTGATCTTGAAAAAAATGTAGATTACATACAAAAAGTAGTTAAATCAGAAGAGGAGAGGTTCCTTGAGACACTAAACGACGGTTTAAAGATTTTATCAGAAGGAATAGAAAAACTCGCCGAAGAATCTAAAAATGAAGTTCCTGGTCAAATGGCTTTTTTACTTTACGATACTTATGGTTTTCCTATAGATTTGACTTGCGATATTGCTGAGGAAAAAGGTATGATCGTAAATATCGAAGCTTTTAATCGACTTATGAACTGGCAACGGGAAATGGCTAAGGCTGCTCGCAAAGAAACGTATAAAACAGACGATCTCTTCGGAATTTTAGCTGCTCTTGAGCCGACAGTTTTTGTTGGATATAAGATGCTTGAATCAAAGTGCAAAATACAGTTTATTTTATCAGATCATGAACCTGTAAAAACTTGTAACGATACATCGGCAGATGTTATACTTGTAATTGATAAGACTCCCTTTTATGCTGAGTCCGGAGGTCAAATAGGAGATACCGGTACTATTGAAAACGATGAATTTATGTTTAGAGTATCTGAAACCCATAAAACACCGGATGGAAAATACTATCATATTGGTAAAATCCTAAGAGGCTCTATTAGTATAGACGATTTAGTTTTTGCCAAGGTTGAAAAAGATGAAAGACAAAGTATTTCACGAAACCATAGTGCTACACATCTTTTGCATAAAGCATTAAAAGATGTATTAGGAGAACATGTAAACCAAGCAGGGTCTTTGGTGGATAAATACAAGCTAAGATTCGACTTTTCACATTTCTCTGCTGTTACTGCAGAAGAAATACGGAAAGTAGAGAATAAAGTAAACAACGCTATATTAAAAAATCTTCAAGTGTCTATATATTGGCTAACACTTCAAGAAGCCCAAGAACGCGGTGCAGTGGCTCTTTTTGACGAAAAGTACGGAGAAAAAGTGCGTGTGGTTGATTTTGCTGGCTACAGCAAGGAACTTTGTGGAGGAACGCATGTAAAATCCTCAGCTGAGATAGGTCTTTTTAAAATTGTTTCTGAATCCAGTATTGGAGCGGGACTTAGGCGAATTGAAGCAGTTACTGGTCACAATTTAATGGATTACCTGTATGATATTCTTCAAAATGCAAATGAATCCGCTCGGTTACTTAAGGTCGCACCCCATGAAATTAATCAAAAAATTGATGAATTATTAGAAAAACAAAGGATTCAAGAACGGGAAATTAACTCCTTAAAACAACACGCCATAAATTTTGAAGTCGATGAAATTCTAAAAAAGATGGAATGCATAAATGGTATCAATGTAATATCTATCCGAACTGAGAATAAAGAGATTGATGGACTTAGAAAGATGAGTGATGCTTTAAGAGAAAAAATAAAAACCGGCATTATTGTATTAGGAAGCGTTTACGATGGTAAAATAATATTTATCGCTGCTGTAACAGAAGACTTGATTAAAAAAGGATATCATGCTGGGAAAATTATAAAAAATGTGGCTCAAATAGCTGGTGGAGGCGGAGGCGGGAGACCGGATTTCGCTCAGGCTGGCGGTAAAAACCTTGCCAAACTGGATGAAGCCTTATACTCGGTTTTAAAGTTAATCGAAAATAATTAGAAAAACAACGAAAATGGAGGGAGATTTTAATGGGGCAAAATATGGGTGAAACAGTTAAATTTAAAGTAGAGAAAGATACCGATGTTGACGCCCGAGAAATTTTAAGAGAAGTTTCTAAAGCCTTGGAAGAAAAAGGGTATAACTCCATTAGCCAGATTGTAGGGTATATTTTATCTGGTGATCCTGCATACATTACAAGTCATAATAATGCAAGAAACCTTATTAAGAAACTTGAACGTGATGAACTTTTGGAGGAAATCCTGAAAAACTATATTAAATAACACAATTTTTTATAATTTTTTTGAACGCATTTTTCAAGCTAAAATAAAGGGTGTCGAGGTGCCTGTCAATTGCGGTTCCGACACCTTTTCCTATATAATCGTTAATTGTTGATTTTTTAAAACAACGGCTACTTAAGTTGTTATATAATAAGTTTATCATGTAAAGAGGTAATTCATATGAAATATAGGAATCTTGGAGACACTAATATAGAAGTATCATACTTGTGTTTTGGTAGTCTTACAATAAGCCCACTTCAGGCCAATTTATCTTTAGATGAAGGAGCAGATGTAATACTATCTGCCCTAGATATGGGCGTTAATTTTATAGATACAGCTGAATTTTACAAAAACTATCAGTATATAAATAAAGCACTGAAAAAATCAAAAAAAGAGCTTATTATTTCTACAAAATCTTACGCTTATACATATAATGGAATGAAAGAAAGTGTGGAAAAAGCACGCAGAGAAACTGGCAAGGATATAATAGACATATTTATGCTACATGAACAAGAAACCAGATTGACATTGAAAGGTCATCGAGATGCTTTGGAATATTTATTAGATGCTAAAGCAAAAGGGCTGATAAGGGCAATAGGTGTTTCAACCCATACAATAGAAGTGGTAGATGCTGCAACAGATATGGACGAGATTGAGATCATTCATCCCATAATCAATTTGCGAGGAATTGGCATTAAGGATGGTAGCTTACATGATATGGAAAAGGCAATAGAGAAGGCATACAAAAAAGGTAAGGGAATATATGCTATGAAGAGTTTAGGTGGGGGCAACTTGATTAAAAACAAACAAGAAGCATTTTCTTATATACTTTCATTACCTTACCTACATTCGATAGCAGTAGGAATGAAATCTTTTGATGAAGTTTTGGCCAATGTCAGCATTTTTGAGGGTCGGACTGTAGATTCCAATGTAGAAGAAAGATTAAAGAACAATAAGCGAATACTATTAATTGAAGACTGGTGTGAGGGCTGTGGAACCTGTGTAAAACATTGTCAGTATAATGCACTACGCCTTGTAAATGGTCGTTCTGTAGTTAATCCTAATTTGTGCATATTGTGTGGTTATTGTGCAGGGTATTGTCCTGAATTTTGCATAAAAATTATTTAAAAGGGGTAAGCCTTTAATGCGTATTATGGGTTTGGATGTAGGAGAAATTAAAATAGGTGTTGCCATATCTGACGAACTGGGTTTTACTGCCCAAGGAATAGATGTAATAGAAAGAAAAAATGATGGTAAAGATATAGATAGAATATGTAAGCTTGTTTCAGAGTATAAAGTTAACAAAATTATTGTAGGTCTTCCCAAAAATATGAATGGCACTTTAGGTCCAAGCTGTGAAGCAGTTAAAAAATATGCCATAAAATTAAAGAAGAGTACTGGTGTTCCGATAGATTTTTGGGATGAGAGGTTGACTACAGTAGCAGCCGAAAAGGCTTTACTTGAAGCTGACGTTTCACGTAAAAAGAGAAAAAAAGTAATTGATAAACTAGCAGCAGTATTAATCCTTCAAAACTATTTAGAATTTATATCGATAGTTGACACTAGGTAAAAATTACTATAAAATGTTTTTAATTTAAAGGGGATGGAGTTGACAACAAATGGATGAAAGAGAAACTATAACCCTGTTGGATGAAAGCGGTCAAGAAACCGAATTTGAGGTATTGGGAGTAATAAATGTAGAGGATATCGATTATGCTGTCTTGATTCCCATTGACGATGATGAAGATCAAGCTTATATTTTCCGAATTGATTCTGATGAAGATGGTGAAGAAGTTCTTTCTGAAGTTGAGGATGATGAAGAGTTTGACATGGTAAAAAAAGCATGGGAAGCTTTATGCGAAGATGATTTTGATGAAGACAATGAATCAAATACTTGACAGGAACCGTAACCTACTTTATAATGTTAATAATTTAATCTTTAAAAGACTGAGAAGAGGAAAATTAAAGAAGTTTTCTTAAAGAGAGCTGGTGGTTGGTGTAAACCAGTAGATTTTCTTTATTTCCGCCTTGGAGTCGTTGACGAGGAGTCAAACGGTTTTAACCGTTATATTTTTGGAGGGTTGCATATTTTAGGAAACTGAAATAGGGTGGCAACGCGGTATATTCCGCCCCTTGCATTAGGGCGGTTTTTTTTATTACTTTTCATACTTTTAGGGAGAGTGAACAAAAATGAACAAACAACATTTAAGAATTTCAGGCCCTACATAAGTACCTGAACAAGTACTTAGAGCTCAATCAAAGCATATGATAAATCATCCAGGCACTGTGGAGAGGAATTTGCAGAGCTTTTCAGTGATGTGTCTCAAGGTATAAAACAGGTTTTACAGACGAATAACGATGTTCTTATTTTTTCTTCAGCAGGAACAGGGGTTATATTGATAAACTTGACATTATTAATGTTTTAAACGCCTTAGAAATGGTTATTTGTGATGAGAACCTTTTGGAGAGGCGTAGGTGCCGCCGAAAGGATTTTTGCTAAAGGGGAAGGTAAAAATGCGAATTTTAATAAGTGATAATCTTGCACATGAGGGTATTGATATATTAAAACAGGAATTTGATGTTGATGTTAAGACAAATTTAAATGA
>JAQWCA010000011.1 GCA_028706065.1 Tepidanaerobacteraceae bacterium | reverse complement strand
AACTCCTGCCAATTCCCAGTGACCGGTAGTAGTATCCTTACCCACAGACTTTTCCGCAGCTTTCCCGTAAGCCCCTGTAGCTATTTTTATAGGTGGTACACCGAGTATTTCAGTAATATTCCCGATGCCCATTTTTTGCATATTGGGCAGTGCTATACCGCCAACCGCTTTAGCTACATTGCCAAGTGTATTGCTGCCTTTGTCACCGTATTTGACCGCATCGGGCATTTCGCCGGCTCCGACACTGTCAAGTACTATTAAAATAACTCTTTGTATCATATTTATCATCCCTTTACTACAGTAAATCTGCTAAAGATTTGGTATATAAGTTACAAAAAATAAAAATCGTGACCAAGTAATACGCCCTTAAAATTCACAAACTTCATCCTTTGTTATTTTTGCCCAAATTACCTTTCTCTTTTTCACCATTTCATTAGAAAATTCAAAAGCACCCTTTGCCTCATTGGCAGCCCAACCAAGTTTTGTTGCATTATTTGCCAAAATCTTAGCAAAAGGTTCACCGTTCATTACTTTCTCCCCAACTTTTTTATATATCCAGACACCTACCGCCGGATCTATAACATCATCCTTTTTCTGCCTGCCGGCACCAATTTTCATAGCGGCAAGACCTAGACGAATAGCATCAATTCTCTTTACATAACAATCTTTCGTGGCTTTAACTTCTAATTCATGTTTTGCTTTTGGAAGTATTGAGTAATCTTCTAATACCTTTGAATTCCCTCCCTGATTAGCTATAATTTCTTTGAATTTATCCAGAGCTTTGCCTTCCTCGATACTCCTCTTTAATATTTTAATGGCTTTTAACTTGTCAGATTCAACACCGGCTAATGACATCATCTCAGAGCCAAATTCCAAACATAAAGATAATAGATCCTCATGGCCCCTGCCATTTAAAGTTTCAGCAGCTTCAATGACTTCTATGGCATTACCTACCGCCAATCCCAGCGGCTGATCCATATCAGTAATATAGGCAACAGTCTGTCGGCCAGCCAGTTCCCCTATCTTTACCATCAATCGGCCCAAATGTAAGGCATCTTCATATGTCTTCATAAAGGCACCGCTGCCAAATTTCACATCTAATATTATTTTATCGGCACCGCCGGCGATCTTTTTACTCATGATGGAACTGGCTATAAGTGGCATTGAATCAACAGTGGCGGTTACATCTCTTAGCGCATACAACATCTTATCTGCAGGAACCAGATTTTCTGACTGGCCGGTTATAGCGGCCCCGATAGTATTTGCGGCATTGATAAAGGCTTCACCGTCCAGTTCACACCTAAACCCCGAAATCGACTCAAGTTTGTCAATAGTTCCCCCTGTGTGCCCCAGGCCTCGTCCTGACATCTTAGCTACCTTTACACCCACCGAGGATGCCAAAGGTAAAAGCACCAGAGTTGTGGTGTCAGCAATACCTCCGGTGGAATGTTTATCTACTTTTATTCCCTCTATAAATGATAAATCTACAACCTCTCCGGAATAAGCCATGGCCATGGTTAGATTGGTAGTTTCTTCCTCATTCATGCCTTTGAAATAAACGGCCATAAGTAAAGCCGATACCTGATAATCGGGAATATCTCCGCTTACATAACCCTCAATAATAAATTGTATCTCATCTTTAGAAAGCTTTAACCCCCGCTTTTTTTTCTCTATAATACCGGGAACATAAAACACAATACCACCTGCCTTTTTAGTATAAAATAGTCTAATCCGTTCTCTATAATATTGATTTTATTATAGCTTAAATCCATATGGCAGCAGTTCTTCAACCGTCATTTTTTTAACTTTGGAACCGTCCTTATTTGTAAGGTACACGATGGCTTCCGGTGCCAACTCCGATATAACCTGCCGACATGCTCCGCAGGGAGATACCGGTTCCTCCACATCAGCTGCCACCGCCAAAGCTACAATATCCCTTTTCCCATCTGAGTAGGCCTTAAAAAGGGTCACCCGCTCGGCACAAACCGTAAGGCCATAGGATGCATTTTCAATGTTGCTGCCGGTAATTTCTTCCCCATCGGCAGTGACCGCACAAGCCCCCACCGGAAACCGGGAATAGGGCACATAAGCATTTTTCATTGCAGATAAGGCCTTTTTTACAAGTTTTTTTTCATCTATTTCCGGCATGGATAGATACACCACCTTTTGTTTGAAAGTATATTTTTCAAATTCGCTTCCTCACGATATAAAACCGGAACTTTTCAGGAGAAAAATAATTTGACGAATAAAATATGGGGTTATCTTTATCATCATAGTGAAGTTGATCTAAGAGCAAAACCACATTGGATTTGGATTTCATCTCCAGTTTTTTATATACATCAGCCACTCGAGCTTTTACAGGTATTACATCTGATACGGCGTATGATATATATATACCCAGGTCCCTATGAAGGTAATCAAAGAGAGATTCCCCCTTAAATTCAAAATCTATGTGTACATGCTTTACCGGAATCCTGTCGATACAGAATAAAACCGGCTCACCGTCAGCGGTTCTTACTCGTTCAATGCGATATATCTCTTCATCGGACGAAAGCTTTAGCATGGATGCCTCCCGCTCTCCCGGCCGTATCCGAGATACCGCTACATCTTTTGTACCGGGGTTCATCCCCTGTTTTTCTATAAGTTTTGTTATACTGATAAGTTCTTCCATACCGCTTTTAATGACAGGAAATCTGGACACAAAAGTCCCAATACCGTGGTACCGGTTTATTAAACCTTCATCTTCCAGTATCCTGAAAGCTTCCCTAAGTGTTGCGCGACTGACATTTAGCTGTTTTGCCATTGTTATTTCAGAAGGCAGTTTTTCTCCTTCTAATAACTTGCCTTTTTTTATCATATCTTTTATGTTTTTTACAACTGTTTCATATCTTGGAATATGAATCATCTACCCACCCCTTTGTGAGAAGTTACTACTAAGTTATACTCATAAAATTCATAAATTCCCGAAATATATTTCCCACTCGACCGGGCACCACTATTTGATGATTACCCAAGGGATTTTCCAGTAACGATTCTAAACCATATTCAATCTCAACTTCAATTTGTGTTCTGCACCTATAGTCATCATCGTTATTATATATAATCGACCCTTCAGATATATAAAATCTATCCAAAGCCTCACCACCGATTTTAACCATTGTTACCGGCCCTTTGGTAAATTTACCGGCTACGGAAACACCAATACCGGACTCAAAATGAGTCTTTAATGAATATTCTTCTACTATACAAGTAGGAACGGTACAGTGTGCCAACAATACGGTATTTTTCTGTTTGTCTACCTTGGAGGGATTTGCCATAAAGGAACGCTTACCGGTCAGCGCAAATGTCAGAAACATAGTAAACAGTGCCGGCATATCCCCTTCACATCCGGCAATAATTCCCTCGTCATTTAGCCGTGCTATTGGAAGGCATCCTGTATTGGAGATTACACCTAAAAGGTCAAAACATTTTAGTGTAAGTGCTGTTATTGCTTTTTCTGTAACCAGTTTTTTAAGGCCATGATAAATCTTATCAGCTTCTTGGATATCTTTTTTCGAAACATTTGCTATCGAAGTAGCTTTTGTAAAATACCCATCATATTGTATCTGTTCGCTATCATCTATGGATTTTAACAGTTCTTCCATAGGTAAATACAAAAAGGTCGAACCCCATAAAGCATGTGCTTTATCGAAATTCACTCGGCTTGCGATAAGCCAATCGGACGGCCCGCCAATGCTAGCAATCCGTGCATTTTTAATCTTCTTTGCCGCCTCTTGTAAAAAGTATATTCTCTTAATATCTTGTTTTATATTATCAAAACAACCGTGTAAAATGTAGGCTCTTTCACCCTGTTGACGTATATATGCCAAGATCTCCAGGGCTGCCGGAAGTGAGTTGTTTTTATCTTCAGTCAGAAGGAGAATAGGCTTTTTTAGCCAAGGATAGACCTTTTTGAACTCCCCTTCAACACCACCGGTCATAACCCATACTACAGTAAGGTCTTCAGTTTCCCCCGGCGAACAATAGCTTACCTTAAAATTATCATTTAAAAAGTCCAGAGTGGGTTTTAAACTGCTAAGAACCTTTTCCTCTCCATGAAGAGGAGACATAAGCTTTAAAACATTAATGTTCATATTGCAAAAACTCCCTCCAATCATTTAACCGGTGCTTCTATCATAGGGCACACCGCTGGCTGCCGGAGGTGTGGATTTCTTCACTATACCGGTCAAAACTGCCAGTGTTAATACATATGGGATCATCTTTATAAATTGATACGGGATAATGCTTCCCTCACCGGCTCTTAGACTTAGAGCCTCGGCAAAGCCGAATAACAGTGATGCCCATAGAGTACCGGTAGGTGTCCAGTTTCCGAATATCATTGCCGCCATTGCAATGTATCCTTTACCCTGGGTCATACCTTCAACATACATACCGGTGTGTTCCATTGTCAGATATGCTCCTGCCGCTCCTGCCAACATACCGCTTATGATAACACCGGCATATCTCATGGCAAACACGTTTATTCCCAAAGTATCGGCGGCTAAAGGATTTTCTCCTACAGACCGCAATCTAAGACCAAATACTGTCTTATCTATAATGTACTTTGAAACAGGCACCAAAATCAATGCCATTATTAAAATTGGGGAAATATCTGTCATTAACGGTTGTAAAAATGCTATCTCAGATAACCCCGGAATGTCTACCGTCTTAAATCCTGACACATGATGGGATGTGGTGGCTTTGTTAAATATAATTAAACTTAAAAACCTGGAACTTCCATAAGCTAGAATATTCAGCGCAACACCGCTTACGACCTGATTAACTCGAAAAGTTACAGTAGCGACAGAATGTATGAGAGCCAGAAAAGCTCCTGCCATCATCGCATAAATCAGGCCCATAATTGGACCGTAAAAATACGCCCCTACGCTTGCCCAAAAGGAACCTACTATCATCATTCCTTCCAGACCAATATTTACTATTCCCGATCTTTCAGTATATACAGCACCAATGGCTGTAAGCAATATTGGAACTGCCATTCTAAGACTTGACGCGAAAAGTTCGGCTACTAACATTTATGCCACCTCCCTTTTTTCCAAGCGTTTCACATAGTCATTGATAATCTTGGTAATGACCACAATAAATATGATCATAAGTGATTGGAGGATGACAATGGTATCCATGGGCACCTTTAAAAGCGCCTGGATTCCTTCTGAACCCCGCTTTAAAAAACCGAACAATATAGCTGATGCAATTATCCCGAATGGATTGTTTTGGGCTATAAGAGCTACAGCTATGCCGTCAAATCCGTATCCTCGGGGAAAGTCCATATCCATATACCTGAAATACCCCAATAAATCTGAAAGACCTACCAAACCCGCAACTGCGCCGCTAAGTAAAAAACCTTTGAAATATATTCTCCCTTGGTTTATTCCGGCTATACACGACGCCTCGGGATTGTGACCCACAGCACGAAGTTCGTAACCAAAAGGTGTGCGCATAATCAAGTAGTAAATTCCGGCAGCCAGTACTACACTGATAGGAAAAAACCAATTAAGATATACATGTTTCGGTAGCTGGACACCAAAAAATGCAAGAAACCCGTGCATTTTCGGAATAACGGCACTGGCAGCGAGTTTTGGTGTCCTTACCAATACACTGCCCAAACCCTCTACCAGGGACTGTTGTCGATCCCTGAAAACATCGGCGATAAGAAAATGGATTAGGGAATAGGCCACATAGTTTAGCATGATTGTGCTGATAACCTCATGAACTCCCCGCTTGACTTTAAGAAAAATAGGGATGAAAGACCATATCATGCCCCCCACTATACCTGCCAGAATGACTAATGGAAGGTGAATAACGGCAGGAAGGCCTTTTATTGAAAATCCGACCAGTGCAGCCATAAAAGTTCCTATTAAATACTGGCCTTCAATACCTATATTAAACAGGCCCATTTTAAAGCCTATGGACACGGCCAATGCTGAAAATATCAATGGAGTAGCATTAAAAAGAATCATTGCTATACTGTCGATGCGCTTGAAACTAAACTTAAACATAGTATAAAACACCTGTAGAGGATCCTTATCTATAGCCAGAATGATCAGCGAACTTATAAATGCCGCCAAAATTATGGCCACAAAGGGAGCCAAGATCTTCAAAGCCAGAATCTTATAGTCTTTTTTCATGCACTCTCACCTGCTTTCTTATGAGCACCCAGCATATAGACCCCGATATCTTCCAAAGTTGTTTCTTCCGGTGTAAATTCCGCTACGATCTCACCATCAAAAATCACTCCAACCCTATCCGAAATCGACAGCACTTCTTCCAAATCAGCCGATATTAAGACAACCGCTTTTCCTTCCCGACGTTTTTCCAAGAGCTGTTGGTGAACAAATTCCATGGCTCCGATATCCAAGCCTCGAGTAGGCTGAGCAGCTAAAATCACAATTGGTTCCTGAGAAAGTTCCCGACTGAGAATGACCTTTTGCTGATTTCCGCCTGAAAGACCTTCAATAGCTTGGTGTATGGAGCTTATGATTATGGAAAATCCTTTGACATTTCTGGAAGTGAACTCTTCCGCTTTCTTAATGTCAATGGACGTTTTTTTCTTAAATTCCTCCTTTCTGTGAAGACCCAATATACTATTTTCCCAAACCTTCATGGGTAGCACCAAACCTTGTCGATGGCGATCTTCAGGGATGAATGCAACTCCCATGTCCCTTATCTGTTTTATGGATAAGCCCTTGGTCGGCTTACCGCAAACCTTAATATCTCCATCATAATCCTGTTGCAGACCTATGATGGCTTCTGCCAACTCTTTTTGACCATTACCTTCCACACCGACAATACCGTAAATCTCACCACCGCAAACCTTAAGTGTTACACCGTTTAAAACATTTCTTCCCCCATGTCCCTTCATCATTACATCCCGTAAGGACAGCTTTACCTCACCCTTTTCGGCAGGAGTTTTGTTCAATTTCATCAACACCGGCTTACCCACCATCATCCTAGCCAGTTCCTCTTTTGTCACCGAATCAGCGGGGACAGTGCCCACTGCTTTGCCTCGCCGCAAAACCGTGATATTGTCCGCTATGCTCAGCACTTCATCAAGTTTATGGCTGATAAAAATGATGGTCTTACCCTCTTCTTTCAACCGGCGCAGGTTTATAAAAAGTTCATCCACTTCCTGAGGGGCCAGGACCGCCGTAGGTTCATCCAGCACGAGAATATCGGCACCCCTGTACAACACCTTCATTATCTCAACCCGTTGAGCATGGCCTACGGAAATATCCTCTAACCTGGCATCTAAATCCAGTTTAAAATTATATAATTCCAAAAGTTTTTTCAGGGTTTCCCGGCAAGTTTTTTCATCAATGGTGAAACCTTTTTTCTTTTCAGCTCCAAGGATGATGTTTTCCAAGACGGTGAAACGATCTACCAGCATGAAGTGCTGGTGAACCATGCCAATCTTGAGCTCAATGGCCTTATTAGGTGAGCTTATTTTTTCCTTTTTTCCGAAAATGAATATTTCACCTTCATCGGGCTGATAAAGGCCTGCCAATACCTTCATAAGTGTGCTTTTACCGGCACCGTTTTCACCGACAATGGCATGGATTTCTCCTTTTTGTATTTCCAAATTTATTCTGTCATTTGCCACGATCCCCGGAAAGCGCTTGGTTATATTCTTTAATTCAACGGCTTTTCCCAATAATTCTCCCTCCCCCTGAGGCTCTTTTAACAACAATAACGGGGTGACTGTTTTTTTAAGTCACCCCGCAGTATTGTTTACTTTAAAGTCTTTAAGAATTCTTCATATTCGTTTTTGTCTGCGGGAACTTCTATTTCTCCTTTTATAACTTTATCTTTAAGTTCTTCCAATTTCGGCTGTATATCGGAAATGAGGTCTTTGTTGAATTCATTTTCCGCATAACCTACACCATCATCATTTAGGCCGAACACTCTGTACCCGCCTTCAAACTTATCTTCAACAAAATTCTTTATGGTTTCATATACTGAATTGTCAACCCTCTTCATCATACTGGTCAGTATAAAGGGTTTTTGTTCATCAGTGGCAGTCAATGACTGATCGGAGTCTACACCGATGGAAAGCTTTTCATTGGCTGTAGCCGCTTCAATCATACCGATTCCCGAAGCACCCGAAGCGTGATAGAGTACATCAGCACCGGCTTTGATTTGCTTCAATGCCAATTCTTTTGCCTTCACTGGATCTTTAAAGGCATCTCCGGTTGTACCTACATAGTCGGAAAAAGTTTCTATGTTCGGGTTGGCGTATTTAGCACCGGCCAAATAACCATATTCAAACCGTTCAATAAGAGGTGATTTCATGCCGCCTATAAAACCAACCTTGCCGCTCTCGGATCTCAAGGCTGCAGCTGCACCTACTAGGAAAGAACCTTCATGTTCTTTGAACAATAGGCAGGAAATATTGGAACTGCTGTCGATGTCTTCCACGGCACCGTCAATGAGGCCGAATTTTACATCAGGGAATTCCTCGGCAACCTTTGCAATATGATCTGTAAACATAAACCCGACACCGAAAATCAAATCATAGCCGTCTTCGGCCAAAAGTCTCAAAAGTTGTTCCCGGTCCTCTCCGCCGCCTGAAGGTTCCAAATCAGTGACTTCCAAGCCGAAATCCTGCTCAGCCTGCTTTAATCCGGCATAAGCACTGTCATTAAATGACAGATCTCCACGGCCGCCAATATCATATACCAAACCAACCTTAATCCTCTTTTCTTCAGGTTCCTGCTGCTGTGATTCCGGTGTTGATTCTTCGGGCTCCTGGGCCTTTTGACCACACCCTGTCATAAGTCCCACAACCAACAAAACAACCAGACTTAAAGCCAGTAACTTACGAATTTTCACTCAAAATTCCCCCCGTAATTTTTTGTAAATTCTTTTAAGTAAGCAGGCATTTCGTATTTTAATTAAATAACCATGCCCCCTTCCTATGGTAAAAGTCTGACATCTGACATTTATATTTTATCAATATTCTGTTGAATGTGTCAAGATATATTTAAGGAAAACAATCTCACGGGAACATCAGACTGTGTAAAAAGTCACAGTATGGAAGATCGTGACTTTTTACACAGCTGACATCCCTTTGTCAGCTTAGAAATGTATCCTTGACGGCCTCTGGGCACACATATATAAAAGCTGCGCTGATTAACCGCAGCTTTTATATTTCATATGGCCTTGTGTCTTACACCTAAATACGCTTCTTGAACCGCAGGGTCTTGCAAAAGATCTTTACCGGAACCTGACAGGACCACACGCCCTGTTTCTAAAACATAGGCCCTGTCAGCTATTTCCAAAGCTTTCTTGGCGTTTTGCTCCGCTAAAAGGATGGTGGTGTTTTGGGCGTTAATTTCCAAAATAGTATTAAACACTTCAGCGGTATATATAGGCGAAAGTCCTAAGGATGGTTCATCTAAAAGCAGTATTTTGGGTCTTGACATAAGTCCTCTCGCTATGGCTGCCATCTGCTGCTCTCCACCACTTAAGGTTCCGGCGTATTGAGTTGTCCGCTCTTTTAATATAGGAAACAAGGAATATATATACTCAAGATCCTTTTTTATAGCTTCGATATCTTTTCTCAAAAATGCTCCCATCATGAGATTTTCTCGGACGGTCAGATTGGCATAAAGCCGCCGCCTTTCCGGTACGAGAACGATGCCACCGGCAGCTGCCTCATGAGCAACGGTTGGATGAGGTTTATCCCTATATATTATTGAACCGCTTTTACCCTTGAGTACCCCTGCCAAAGTCCACATGAGCGTCGATTTTCCCGCGCCATTGGCACCGACTATGGTAACTATTTCTCCTTCGTCCACTTCAATGCTCACATCTTTTAAAGCGTGAATTCTACCATAGAATACATTTAAGTCCTTAACCTTAAGCATTGGCATATTCCTCCCCTAAGTAAGCTCGTAATACTCTAGGGTCGTTTTGAACATCTAGTTTTGAACCTTCCATGAGCACCTGGCCGAAATTTATTACCACTATTCGCGGACAAAGCTCCATAACCACATCCATATGATGTTCTATGAGCATAATAGTCAGGTTATATGTCCTTTTTATTTTCATAATAAGTTCTACTAAATCTATGCACTCATCGGGGTTCATGCCGGCCGCCGGTTCATCGAGAAGAAGAAGCTTCGGATCTAGAGCCAGTGCCCTTGCAATTTCAAGTTTCCTTTGCAACCCGTAAGGAAGGCTATCAGCGCGATTGTTGATATAGTCGATAAGCCCTACGACCTCCAAATATTCCAGAGATTTATCATAAAGCTTTTTCTCTATCCTGGTGACTTTAGAGGACCTAATTAGCGCATTGCCGAGATTGTAATCGGCTTCTCGGTAAAGAACCGTTCGTATATTTTCTATTACACTCAGTTTATTAAAGAGCCGTATATTTTGAAAGGTTCTGGCTATACCGTTTTTGACTATTGAGACGGGATTTGCATCGGTGATATCTCGATCTTGAAAAGTAATATTCCCCTCGGTTGCCTTGTAAACTCCTGTGATAAGGTTGAATATCGTAGTCTTGCCAGCACCGTTGGGACCAATCAACCCAATGATTTCATCCTGTTTTATATAATAAGATACGTCTTTAACCGCGACAATTCCACCGAAGGTTTTAGTTACATTTTTTAGTTCCAACAGAGGCATATTATATCCCCTTTCCGCCGGCTTTGTTTCGGGTATTCTTCTTGAAAATTTTGCTTATCCATTCAAAAGATAGCTCGTGATAGCCCATGATACCCGAAGGCCTAAATACCATAATCAGGACTAGGATCAAACCATAAGCCACCAATCGCCACATATTAGCTACCCGAAGAACTTCAGGAACGGCTATAAACAGTGCGATCGCCAAAACCGGCCCTGTTATACTGCCCATACCACCGGCCACCACAGCGGAAGTGAGCTGTGTAGAAAGGATTGAAGTAAACATAACCGGTTGAATAAAATTGAGATAATGAGCAAATAAACCACCTGCTAAACCTCCACACATGGCACTATATACAAGAGATAGCATCCTGACCTTAAACAAATCTATCCCTGCCATTTCCGCTGCTACTGAGTCTTCCCTTACAGCTATGGCATTTCGACCGAATTTTGACCATATAAAATTTTTTGTAAGCCACACTACCAATACCGCAAATATAAATGCTACCGGCAATGTAGTAAAGTGTTTTATTCCTGGAAGGCCACGAGCTCCTTGGGTAATCGAAAGATTTTCCAATATAACCCTGACGGCCTCACCGAATCCCAATGTAGCAATAGCAAAATAATCTCCTCGAAGCTTTGCCCGAAGTGTCGGAAAACCTAGTATTAAACTCACCAGACCAGCCATAACCATTCCCAAAAGCAGTGCAAGCACAAAAGGCACATGGTAAAAATAAGTAAGTATTGCGGAAGTATATGCTCCTATGGCCATAAAAGCAGCATGGCCCAGGGAAAATAAGCCTGTAAAACCTGTAAAGACCGAAAGACCTACTGTAGCAACTATCTCTATACATATAACCGCCATTACTCCATAGATATAATCCATTTCCTTACCCCCCTAGACCTTTTCTTCCAAATGTCGGCCCATCAAACCAGCCGGCAATATGACCAAGAATATTATTACCATAGAAAAGCTGAACACATCTCTGATAGTTGAAGAAATATAAACCGACACAAAGGTTTCGAGCAGTCCCAGAATCAAACCGCCGATTACTGCTCCCGGTAAACTCCCTAAACCACCAATCACAGCAGCGATATATGCTTTGTTTGTAATCCAACCCATGGTGGGATAAACCATATATTTAATTCCCAAAAACACTCCTGCCAAACCTCCAAAAGCTCCCGCCAGCAAAAACACTATACCTATAAGTCTGGTCATGTTAACACCGTTTAAGGATGCAGTGGTCATGTCATAGGATGCAGCTCTGATGGCTGTTCCGAGTTTAGTCTTTATAAGGAAAAGGTGAAGGGCATAGATGCTAACCAACGAAAAAACTAGAGCTGATAAGTCCAGAGGACTTATATCACTGCCAAAGAACTTTAAATTTGACTGTTTGAAAATCTCCGGAAAGGCATAAAAATGAGAACCCAATGTTACATAAACCATATTCTCTAAGAATATGGAAACACCCATTGCGGTAATCATCAGATAAAGGGATGGAGAGCGCCGGTTGATCAACGGGCTATAGGCAAGTTCTACATTTAAAAGCGCAAGTAAAGCCGCTCCCAGCACAGCACCTATAAGTGATAACGGAAAGCTCAAATTAAATGAAGAAATAATAAAGTAACCAATATATGCTCCTAACATTATAATAGTGCCATGGGCAAAGTTACTAAAATTCAGGATGGAAAATACCAAGGAATAGCCTACTGCCATCAGAGCATATATACCACCTATTGAAAGCCCTGTTACCAATGTCTGCAGAAACATTGTGTCAACTCCTATCTTAAGAAAAGCTGTGTTATGGCCTGCAATTGAGATTATAAGACTTGGCTGATGGGCACTCTGACCGACAGCCAAGTCATTATTATCGCAATAAGCCTTAACTTTAATTTAAGCAAATATATTCTTATTTCGTCACATATTTTTCTACATATACAAATTTCCCGTCTTTAACTTGCTGAATAATAGCAGGTTTGTTGAGCGGGTTGTGAGTTTCTGGATCTACAGTGAGCATACCGGTAAGGACCTGGAGATCCTTAGTGGTTTCCAAAGCTTCTGCTAAAGCAGTTCCATCAGTTGTTCCTGCTCTTTTAATAGCATCCATTAACATGTATAGAGCATCGATGGCCATAACTGGGTTTGGTAAAACCGGTTCAGCATTGAACTTCGCCTTATATTCCTCAACAAAGTCCTGTATGTCTGGGTCTTCCAGTGATGCTAGGTTTACAAAGTATCCACCTTCTATAGCTGAACCACCAAGAGTTATCAGGTCAGGGCTTCCCCAGTTATCTCCACCCATTAAACTGGCCTCTATTCCTAAATCTCTTGCTTGTTTGGCTGCTAGAGCAGCTTCTTTTTGGGCTGTAGGTATAAACAACACATCGGGTTCTTGTTGTTTTATTTTACCCAGCATAGCGCGATAATCCAGTTCACCGGTTCTAAAGGCTTCTTTTGCAACTATCTTACCACCCATAGAACCAAAGGCCTCTTCAAAATATTTAGATAACCAAGCTGAATAATCAGAACCTACATCATAAAGAATAGCCGCATTTCGAGCATTCAATTTTTCATATGCAAATTGCGCCGCAACTGTCCCTTGAAATGGGTCAATAAAGCAGGTCCTAAAGGCGTATTTTTTAACTCCACCCTCTTCAGGGACAGTAACCAAAGGGTTGGTGGGAGTTGTTCCTATAAAGGGAACTTTCTTTTCTTCGGTAATTGATGATACAGCATTGGCAACACCGCTCTGGGCAAGGCCTATTATGGCTACTACCTTGTCTTGCTCAATAAGTCTCTTGGCTACGTTTACCGCTTCAATGGAATCGGCTCGGTTATCATAGGAAATAAGCTGCAAAGGTCTCCCATCCACACCACCGGCGGCATTAATTTTTTCAATCTCCATTTCCAAAGCGTTTTTTTCAGACTGCCCCCACATAGAAGCATCCCCGGTCAAGGCTACTTCATGCCCAATCTTTATGGGCTCTTGCTCAATGGATTCACTCTCACTGGACTGTTTTTCACCGGTTTCCTCGGTTTTACCCGACTGTTGTCCCCCGCAGGCCGTTAAAAAGATACTTAATGAAAAAACAACCAACAGCAACAGACTGACATAGGAAATCCTTTTTTCCATGCTTTTACCCCCCTGTTTTTTTAATTTTAGTTAATTGGATTTACTCATGATCTTTAGTAGTTATCACCTCCGGCACAAATCTATTTACTAATTATTCCGTTTCTTTTTCATGAAACTGCCCCACACATACTTCGAGAAACACTATTCTATATACTATATATAAGCAAAAATAGAGCTAATATAACTCAATCGTCATTAATTTGAGTTTATTGAGGTTCGCAAGAACTTTATTTTACCGTTAGTGGCATCTAACTCACAGGTAACTCCTAGAGGCAGTGAACCCGTCGGAAAGCCGTGCCCAACCTCCACATTATATACTGTCGGTATGCTTAAAGGTTTAATTACATCGTTAAATACCTCAACTAAAGTAGCATGGCCCTCATGTTCCGGGTCGCATTTTTCAAAACCCCCTAGGATAATTCCCTTCACTCCGCTTAATTTTCCAGAATGCTTTAATTGTTGTAATAAGCGATCTACTTTATAAGTAACTTCATTTAATTCTTCCAGAAAGAGTATTTTACCCTTAGTTTCCAGCTCATATGGAGTGCCAATACTCGTAGCCAAAAGACATAAATTGCCACCCACCAATACTCCCTTACTATGCCCTTCAGTTAATGTCTTTATTTTCTTATCCTTTGGATTCTTAAATTCCAGTTCTCTTCTCATGGACAAGGTATCCATAAAGCTCTCTCGCGTGTAATCATCAAATTCAGATATCATATTCGAGCTCACCATTGGTCCATGAAATGTAATCATATTGCAAATTTGATTAAAAACCAGATGTAATATGGTAACATCACTATAGCCAACAAATACTTTGGGGTTTGCCCTAATTAAATCTAAATCTAATCTGTTAACGACTCTGCAGCTTCCATATCCACCCTTTAGGCAAAAGATGCCATCTATTTCTTTTCTCTCAAACATTTCGTTGATATCCCCAGCTCTCACATCATCGTCACCGGATAAATAACCTAAATAAGACTTGTCAGCACTGTTACCTATTACCACGTTATATCCTAGGGATTCCACCACCTCTTGACATCTGCTGATATTCTCCCTGGATATTGGTGATGCAGGGGCTACCAATCCTATGGTATCACCCTTTTTCAAGGTCTTTGGAAAAATCATTTCTGTGTTCAAAACATCTTCCTCCTTCTACATCTTCTTTATAGCCAAAATAAATTTATAATCATCCAAATATCATGTTAGTAACGAAAACTGCGGTGAGTAGACCTGCAAGATCGGCCAATAACCCAGTGGGCAAAGCATGTCTGAATTTTTACTCCCTTTCGTATTTTTATATAATTCTACATTCTTATGTGAAATCCCTTCAAAAATAAAAAAAAGGCACAGGGACTATTTCAACTAAAACCTGTACCTTTTTTTAATGAAAAAGCTAAAAGTCAACTTATCGTTTAAATATGAAATTTTAGTCGCTATTCATATATAGACACCGACAATAAACTTTCCTCGCTTTCACCTGCCGAGGTCACTACTGCTCCGTCTGGATCGGCGATAAGACTATTACCAAGACTAACCATGCCAAGATGGGAGCCCACAAAATTCGAGAGCAACACATGAACGCCGTTTTCCACTGCTCGTGTTATCGGAATCGCCCGGTTCTTTTCAAGTTTCCACCTAGCTTCCTTTGGATTGTAAAAATGGGCTGAAAGTATATATATGAACTGGGCCCCGCTTTTTATCAATTCTCTTGCAAGACCCGGGTAATTTTGATCTCGGCATATCATGACACCTATTTTTTTGCCACCGTAAGTAAATACAAGCGGGTTCTTCTTGCCAATCTCAAAGTATTCTAATTCCAACTCTGTAGGATACTTTTTATCATATGTATAAGTATTTCCATCAGGTAAAAATACGGAAGCGCTATTATAAAGCTCTTCACCTTTATTGTAGGGGTGACCTACTATAACTGTAGTGTTAAATACTTCACAGGCTTTTTTAATCTCTGAAAGAGCTTTGCTTACCATGTCATTCATGTTTTTTTCAGTCAAAATTTCCTTGGTATATCCCGTAAGAGCCATTTCGGGAAAACCTATGATGTCGATGTTTTGTGCAGCTGCTTGCTTGATAAAGTCCATGATTTTCTTCGTATTCATCTCAAGTTTTTCAGAAACTGCCATCTGGCAAACTCCAAGTTTCATCACATACACCTCTCTGTCAAAAATTGCATTAATATTATTATAACTCACATTTCACCTTATCTCAAAAAATTGCTTATATACCAGCTTCGCTATTCATACCTAAAATTCCGCCGGTTGTACCGCTAAAACCGTCAGTTGTACCCAATAAGCAGGAAAAAGTGAAATATTGCAGAAAAATATCTAAAGATAAGAAATAGTTTTAACCAGAAGGAGGAAAATCGTAGTTGATTTAGAATATTTTTATTAGCATTATTTTTACGTCAATGTAAAAATATTCTATGACTAGGGAATCTCCTCACACATAGCAGTTAGATATCTGGAAGAGATGCCCTTTGAAAAGAAGGGAGTAATATTGAATGTTCCCCATACCTTGGTATGTAGTGGTTTTTGAATCTATACCCGAAGCATTCTTAATACAGATATTATCTTTTAAACTAATGAACGAAAAGGATATTTTTTTTAATAAGGTTTTAATAGTTTCAATACTTTATGGTGCTGCTGTAATTTTAATTCGAAACTTGGCTTTTCATTTTAGTCAACATTTTTTATTCAGCTTACACACAATTTTACTAATCTCGGTTTTGATACTATTGTTCAGTTTGATACATGAAATTAAGCTTGATCGTTGTTTTATCTCAATATTCATTGTATCTGTGCTATTTGGATTGATACAGTATGCCTTTGTATTGATTGTATTTAACTTGTTTAATTTAAATATCAGCGCTTTTCAGGAAAACCCTTGGCTTAATATAGCATTATTTATTCCTGTGGCTGGGATTACTTATTTAATAGTCCATATCTACATCGGACATGAGGTAAGATAAGATGAACAGAAGGAATCTGGTAATAATTTTTACTCTGACCTTCCAGTTAATGGTGATTTTAATGCTTAATCAGTTGATGTTTGCTACAGACGCCCAGCTTTACTATAAAAGTCTACCCATCATAATAGTCTCCTTTATAATAATGATTCTGAACCTCTATTTCGCATTAAAATACATAGAGTATTATTCAAAAAAAGAAGTAGAATATGAATCCGTCAATTCACATTTGAAGGAAACCGAAGAATTACTTAACACACTAAGAAGCGAGAGACACCAACATTCCCAACACATTCAAACCATACAGGCCATGATATATACCGAAGAATATGATGAATTAAAACGATACATCAACGGTATCGCCGGAAATTATCGGAGCACCAGCGAATTGCTGCGCCTTGGAGATCTAGGTTTAACTGCTGTGTTAAATATTAAAATGGAAACCGCCAAAAGAAATAATATAAATTTCGACGTACAACCAAACGGAAACAGGATAAAGGATCTCAAAATGAGTTCCTGGGAGCTAAGTACAGTTATGAACAATATATTGGACAATGCCATCGAATCTGTTATGGAAAGATCAGATGACAGAAATATATATCTTGAACTGCAGCAGAATGAAAAAAGTTACATTTTTAGGATTTCCGATAACGGACTACCCATTAAGAATTCTGATATACATAAAATCTATAATGCCGGTTTCAGTACAAAACATAAGGATGCAAGAGGCTTCGGACTTTATGTGGTAAAAAAAATAATAGATAAATACCATGGTAAAATATCATTGTCAACATATAACGGTTTGACAACCTTTGTCTTATCTGTTCCAAAAAAAGGTGGTGGTATAGGTGCTTCGGAGTTGTTCCCAAAAACTATCAAAAATGATAATTTCAGGGCTGGGTTATGAAAAATATGATAAAGAAATATTAGAATATGGATTTGAAATAATGCTTGGAATGACATTCAAATTCTGTTCGATTGTCACTGTTTCCCTGACTTTAAACACCTTTCCCGAAACAATGTTAAGTCTCTTTACCTTTGCCTCAGTCAGAAATTTTGCCGGCGGTGTCCACTGCAAGACCTATGCCCTATGCTATATAACCGGCGTTTTTATGTTTGCGTTAAACGGTTTAGTAATTAAACATATATCAATCCCGCTGAATTACTTGATATGGACAAATGATATCTTTTTCATAATAAGTCTTTTCATCACTTTAAAATGGGCACCCGCCGGAACAGAAAAAAAAGTGGTTTCTGATCTATTTACAAGACGAAAGCTCAAAGGAATCACCATAATAATATTAGGCTCATTATTCATTTTAACCCATATATTTTACTATATGGGCAAATACAACCTGTTAAAGGCCGTTTTTCTGGGAGTATTTGAGGAAATGCTTTTTGTTACCCCTTTAGGATACAAAATATTTAGGGCTTCATACCGCTAACTCAGGAAAAGGAAGGGTTCATAATGGCAAATATACTTGTTTGTGAAGATGAAAAAAATACTTTGGGCATGATCTGTAAACTTTTAAAGGAAAACTCTCTTGTTGAGGAAATATTTCCTACCTGTAGCGGGAATGCTGCAGTGGAAATCATTAAAAAACAGATTCCTCATATTTTACTTTTGGATATAGACTTGCCTGATATTGACGGCATTGAAGTCGCTAAGATCGCTCGCGCTTTCGATCCTCAATCTTCAATAGTATTTATTACCGGATATCCCGATTATGCTCAGGAGTCATTTATAGTTCATCCCTATGATTACATATTAAAACCCATTGACATTGACAGATTCAATCGCACAATAAATAATCTCATAGTCAAATGCGAATCCAACATGTTAAATAACAAATTAAAATCAGCCAGAAAACTTCCCGTCAGAGTCAAAAACAGAGTTCTTTTTTTAAACATGGATGATATAATCTTTATTGAAAAAAACGGCAAAGATACAACTATACACACCCGAAGAGGGCTATTTATGTGTAATGAAAATCTAAAAAGTATCGAATCAGACTTAGGATGCAACTTCTACAGGACCCACAAATCATATATAATAAACATCGGCATAATCGAATGGATAGAAAGCTTGGGCGATTCATATGAAATAAGTTTTTACAACTATGATAAGAAGGCCTACATGAGTAAAGGAAAATATCAGTTTATCAAGGATAGGTTCTTGTAAATACTTATGCGCCTAATGAGCACGCCCAATCAGAAATAAAAATAAAACTCCGCCGTTCATACCCAATATTCTGCTGGTTGTACCATTAAAACCGCCAGTTGTACAAGACCGGCAGGAGATATTTATCAGATGAAGAATACTAATTGCTAAATACTGAAATCCCGGAGGTGAGAAAATGTTTAAAAAGTTCAAAACGCAGATTTTCTCTTCCCTAGCATCTTTTATAGCTATAGTAGCCTTTTCAGGAATTTCCCCGAAAAGTATGTGGATATTCTATGAACCGGATATTCCAGCTGTTATGAAAGATAAATAGTTTAAAAAAGCTTTGTTTAAACATCACACTACCCTTAATCCAAAGGCAAATCCATGCTTAAAGCGCGGATTTGCCTTGTTTTTTTTATTGTCTCAGTCAAAAAAGTAGACATGGGTTAAGAGTTTTGTTGTATAATAAAAACATACATATGGTTTGAAAGCGAAAGGAGAAAAAGCTATGAAGATTGTAGTGTTAGGCGGTGCCGGTGATATGGGCAGCCGTGCTGTAAGGGATTTGGCAAAAAGAGCAGAGGTAACAGAACTTACTATCGCCGATATTAATAAAACGGTTGCTGAAAAGTTAGCCGATGGATTGGGTGAAAAGGTAAAAGCCGTTTATATAGATGCAAATCGCCCTAAAACCTTGGTTGAAGCTATGCGGGATAAAGATGTGGTTGCCAGTGCCATGGGGCCCTTCTATAAATATGAAAAGGTTGCAGTGGAAGCGGCCCTTACCGCAGGTGTCAACTATGTGAGTATTTGTGATGATTATGAT
>JAQWCA010000169.1 GCA_028706065.1 Tepidanaerobacteraceae bacterium | reverse complement strand
AAAGCTGTTTAATCAAATAGCTGAAAGATACTGTCAACCGAGTATGCAAAGAGAGTAAAGAAAAAAATCCTCCTTGAACATCACATCACAAGGAGGATTTTTTTTGCTTATGAGTTTTCAGTGAAAATATATGCTGACCGTTTTTTTTCTAAGCTTCGTTTAAAAATGCATGATATGCTTTTTTTGCTTCATAAAGATCTGCCTTACTGGAGATTTCCCAGGGTGCGTGCATGTTATGCAGGGCTATACCGGCATCTATTACTTCCATACCGTAGTTGGCTAAGATATACGCTATGGTACCCCCACCACCCTGGTCTACCTTACCAAGTTCTGCCGTCTGCCAAATAACCCTATACTTTTCCATTATACTTCTAAGTTCTGCGATAAATTCGGGATTGGCATCATTACTGCCATTCTTTCCCCGAGAACCTGTATATTTATTGAACACGATTCCCTTACCAAAACTTGCACAATTTTTCTTATCCATTACTTCAGGGTAATTAGGGTCAAAGGCCGCACTTACATCAGAGGATATCATTTTTGAATTGGTTAGGGCTCTTCTTACTTTCAGCTCACTATAATCCCCCTGTAAATTGGTAATCTCCGCTACGGTATTTTCAAAAAATCTTGAATGCATACCCGTAGCTCCCACGCTTCCGATTTCTTCTTTATCGACAAGCAGAGTTACACTGGTTTTTTCGGGATTTTCTATTTCCATTATTGCTTCAAAAGAAGTGTAGGCACATACTCTGTCGTCTTGGCCATAGGCCATGATCATGCTCTTATCTATTCCGTAGTGCCTTGCCTTTCCTGCAGGAACTATTTCGAGTTCGGCAGAGACGAAATCTTCCTCCACAATGCCATATTTTTCATTTAATATATTAAGCATATTGTGCTTAACCCTATTTTTTGTTTCCTTATCTTTTAAAGGTATACTGCCGACCAAGATATTGAGATTTTCACCTTCCACTCCTTCCGCCAGAGTTTTCTTCATTTGATCTTGTGCCAGGTGAATAAGTAAATCTGATACACCAAGCACCGGGTCATTCTCATCTTCCCCGATGACTATATTTATACGAGATCCGTCTTTTTTTACGATTACTCCGTGCAAGGCTAAAGGCAGTGTTACCCATTGGTATTTTTTGATTCCACCGTAATAATGGGTTTCAAACATTGCCAGATCCGCATCTTCATATAATGGATTTTGCTTTAAATCAAGTCTCGGTGAGTCTATATGAGCTCCCAAGATGCTCATTCCAGATTCCAAAGGTTTTTTACCTATTACAAAAAAAGCGATGGTCTTTCCCATGATTTCTGCATACACTTTGTCACCGGGTTTTAGTGATTTTTTTTGTTTTATAAGATCTTGAAGATTCTCATAACCGACCTTTTTTGCCCGAGCTCTGAACTCTTCCACACATTCCCTTTCGGTTTTACAGCGTGACATAAAATCCATGTACCGGTCCGATAAATCAAACACTTTTTTCAAGTCTGCTTTTGAATACTTATCCCAAGCGATTTCGTATTCTTTTTCAAAGGGAGACTTCTTAACTTTATCCATTCAGTTTTACCCCCTAGTTTATGATGATATACTTAATACATATATTTTACCAAAAATAAAAAAATACACCAAATTCTATTATAAACTTTAGTTATGCTATAATAAAGCTAAAGGTGTTTATAAATAAAATATATATTTATTAGCATAAATTATCAAAAAGCAACAAATTATGATTAATATCTTAACTAGGTTAATAATAAATAAAAGCTGTAATATCAAAGCGCGTTGGAGGAATCAAATTATGGTAAAACAGTGGAAGGAAGTTGAATTGGGAGATATCTCAACGATGGAATTTGGCAAAACGCCAAAGAAAAGCAAAAATAATATTTATTTGGAACCTGAGTTGGTAGTTATAGCTAGAGGAGTTGAGGATATAGGAAAGGTAAAGATATCACTTCCCAAGTCCCAAATCACAAATTCATTCATAATTTTAAAATTTAATGAAGATATAGCGGATAAAAAGTATTATTACTACTACCTACAGGCACGAAATTTGAGGAGTATCGGTAGTGATTCTAAAAAACCTCGAATAACAATCAAGGATCTTAAAAAAGTAAAAGTAAAAATGCCTCCCCTTGAAGAACAACAAAGAATAAGCCGTATCCTTTCAACATTCGACAATAAAATCAAACGAAACAATAAAATTAGTAAAATCCTGGAGAAGGCGGTTCAAGCCATATATAAGCATTGGTTTATTGATTTTGAATTTCCTAATGAAAACGATAAGGCATATAAATCAGACGGCGGGGAATTTGAGGATACTAAATGGGGATTAGTACCGAAGGGATGGCATGTCGGGAAACTTACTGAAATTATTGATGTTGTCCATAATTCCAAGGGAAAACTTTATCCCAAGGATACAGTTTTTGTTACTGTAAAGGGAATGATTGGAAAAGTTAATATCAATACCGTACCTATGGCCGTGAATCAATCTTGCTTTGCATTGATAGGTAAAGAAAATATAGGCCAATATTTCGTCTATATTCTAATGAAGAACTGCAATAAAAAATTGATCAAAAAATCTTACGGCACGGTTTTTCACACTATTGATATTGAAACATTTGATTCATTAAATATCTTGATACCATCTAAATCAGTCATCGGAAAGTTTGAGATAACTGTAACCCCTCTATTTGCCAAAATGAGACAATTAAGTGTTACTAATAACGCTCTTTCTAAACTTCGCAATAGATTACTACCTAAATTAATTTCAGGTGATATGAGGGTTGTATAGCGTTATCTGGGGGTTTTTGTTTTGCCCATATATGGGATAATAGTTTGTATCAGTTTTTTGAACAACTCTATTTCCATTGGGGAGCACTTTTTGAGCAAGCTATTTATCTCATTAAAATTGTTTTGATTACATGTATCGTAGATATTTTTAGGATCGTGGATATATGCGGTATCATAGCTGGTCTTTCCGAAAATAAGATAATCCAAAGATACATGTAAACAGTTGGCTACCTTAACTAAAGCAGGTAGACTCATTTGTCGCTCTCCTCGTTCCAACTGACCGACATAGTAGTCCGAGAGCTCGATTATTTCTGCAAACTCCTCCCGTGACAGTTCAAGTTTTTCTCTCTCTTTCCGCATTCTCTGTCCAATTGCTTTGTTATCTATCTTCAATTTTCGAGTCACTCCTCACCTTAAAATAACTTTATCTAATTTTTCGACATAACAAAATTGGCAACACGCATACAACTATAGTTTGCAATAAGCATGATTTTGATGTATATTAAATTCACTACTATATAGTGTAGGAGTGAAGATAGTGGACGTAAAAGATAAGATAGAAACGGCAAGAAACACCTTGCATGATGCAGTAAAAATCAATGACAATAAAGAAAAAATTCTCGAAATTAGCCGTAAAGTGGATAAATACATTGTAGAATACTACAAAAAATTTAAAACTCCAAAATGTTAGTTGAATTTTATTTTGAATGAGATTTTGGTTAGCTTTTTTAAATACTGGCTCTTGATACTTGTAAAATAAGAATAATAAGCAATTAAAATGGAAATATAAAGTTGAGGTGAATTAAATGGCTGAAGTAAAAACGAAACCTAAAGCTGATGAAATGAACAGGTTTTTAAAAGGGATACACATGGGAGCCAGTACTTTTAAACACTATCTTAACAAGGCAGAAGATTCGGAGCTAAAAAATGAACTACAGAGTATCATAGAATCTTTCAAAAGACACGAAGAGGCAATAACTAATAGAATAGAACAGTTAGGTGCCAATGCATCGGATAGTTTGGGGATATTTGGCATTATACCGAATTTTTTTGAAAAAATAAAGTTGATAGCGGTAAACACAGATCTTGATATATGTGAGTATGCTATAGATGCCATGAAAATGGGAATAAAGCAAGGAGAAAAATTCAAAGAAGAAAATGAAGGTTTGAATGAAAGTTTATTAAGAGAAGTTGAGGGTGTGTTAGATGATTACGATAATCATCTGCAAAACATACAACAGATTAGGGCGAAATATAAGTAATATGCATAATAAAAATATCCTGCACATAGTTTGACATTTTCTTTTAAACTATGGTATTATTATATAAATAAATTTATAAATTCAATGATAGGGAAGAGTAATCTTGACGGAAGGTCAAAGAGAGTCGCCGGTGGTGGGAGTGCGGCACCGAAAGTTGTGGTGAATGGGCCCTGGAGAAGGTATGGCAAAGTTTCAAGTAGCTGTACTCGGCAAGTCCCCCGTTAGCAAAGGACAGGATATCGCGATTATCGCCGTATCTTAAAAAGCGAGTTTTACATTGAGGTGGCAAGCATTTCGTCCTGAAGATGAAATGCTTTTTTGATACTAAAAATGTAAGGCTAATTTGGGTGGCACCACGGAAACATCCGTCCCTTTTTCACCGGGACGGATGTTTTGTTTATAATATAGTTCTGATATATCTTTTCAGCAGTAGTGAAAGGTGTTAACAGGTAAAACGTCCTCTGACACCTCCGGGAAATCGAGATTTGGGGTGATATTTATGACATGAAAGCAACAAAAATATTGTTACTATCTTGGGAACATGAAAAATAAATTTTTAGGAGGAAAATGTGATGAAATTAAAAGATATGATTTTGACATCACTTCTAATAGCCATAGGTTTAGTGCTTCACTATGTGGTTCCACCAATTGTGGGAGGTATGAAACCGGATTTTCTTTTAGCCATGCTTTTTGTAGCCCTTTATATTGACCATAGCCCTAAAAATGCTTTAGTGGCAGGACT